>NZ_JBYTEO010000003.1:8707-203313 GCF_058791355.1 Pseudomonas sp. EB271-G4-1 | reverse complement strand
TCCGATTATGACTGACGGCCGCCAACAGCAAGGGGGAGCAAGCTCCCCCTTCGGTTTTTACCGGACACTAGTGACGCAGAGCGTGGGAACGATCTGTGTCAAAACACAGGAACGACCATTCGCGACGTACATGGAGCAGCTATTTCCCCCGACAGTCCTTAGAATGCTCGCCACCGGATAGCTGACAATGGAACTGCCATGCCGCTTCGCTCGCCGCTGTATTCCCAACGGTCGTTGGTCCTCACGCTGGTCGCGTTGCTGGGTGCAGGCTTCCTGGCCACCTCCTTTCTCAGTTACTACGCCTCGCGCGCGTCGATCCGCGACAACATCGTCAATACCGAACTGCCGCTGACCTCGGACACCGTCTACTCGGAAATCCAGAAAGACCTGGTCAGGCCAATCCTGATTTCCTCAATGATGTCCCGCGACACCTTCATGCGCGACTGGGTGGTCAATGGCGAGCGCGACACCGGCCAGATGACCCGCTACCTCAACGAGGTCATGACCCACTACGGCGCCTACACGGCGTTTTTCGTCTCCGACACCAGCCTGACCTACTACCACGCCAAGGGCGTGCTCAAGCAGGTCAAGACCACCGAACCCCGCGATGCCTGGTACTTTCGTGTCCGTGACATGAAAGACCCCTACGAGATCAACGTCGATCCGGACCTCGCCAACAAAGACAACCTGACCGTCTTCATCAACTACAAGGTCTACGACTATCACAACCGCTTCATCGGCGCCGCGGGTGTCGGGCTGACGGTCGACGCGGTGATCAAGCTGATCGACAAATACCAGCAGCGCTACCAGCGCAGCGTGTACTTCGTCGACACCTTCGGCCGCCTGGTGCTCACCGGGGCCGAGGGCGGACCGCAAGGTGCCCTGGCCGGGCAGACCCTGGCCGAACTCGACAGCATGAAAAACCTGCTCAATCAGTTGCCCAAGCCCCACAGCGGCAGCTACGAATACTCGGGCCAAGGCCAGGGGCATTTCCTCAACGTGCGGTTCATCCCGGAGCTGAACTGGTACCTGTTCGTAGATAAGCGCGAAGATGGCGACCTCAACGACATCCGTCGCTCGTTGTACCTCAACTTGCTGATTTGCCTGGTGGTCACATTGACCGTGCTGGCCCTGCTCAACCGCGTGATCAATCGCTACCAAAGTCAGATCCAGACCCAGGCGACACTCGACAGCCTGACCGAGCTGCCAAACCGTCGCGGCTTCGACCTGCTGGCCGCGCAAGCGATGCAAGAAGCCCAGCGCGAACCCAGGCCGCTGACGGCGTTGCTGCTGGACCTGGACCATTTCAAGGCCTTGAACGACACCTACGGCCACCTGGCCGGCGATCAGGTGCTGATCGGCTTCGCCCGTGACCTGGAAAGCTGCCTGCGCCACTCCGACATCGTCAGTCGCTGGGGCGGCGAGGAATTCATCGTGCTGCTCAAGGACACCGACGCAGAGACGGGTCAAGTGATCGCCGAGAAAATACGCCGGCATGTGGAACACCAGCCATATGCGTACAATGGCAACCGCTTGCAACTGACCGTCAGCATCGGCCTGACCTCCCTGCAACCCGATGACACCTTGCACACCCTGCTGTCGCGGGCCGATCATGCGATGTATCGGGCCAAACAATCGGGCCGCAACCGAACCTGCGTGGAGCTCCCACACCCTGTCTATGACCAAGCCTGACCTCTGCCCCGCTTGCGGCGCACCCAACGATTGCACCCTGGCCGACCCGCGAACCGCGGACAGGGCGTGCTGGTGCTACGGCGTCAGCATCGATCCGGCGGTGCTCCAGGCGCTGCCTGCAGAGCTGCGCAACGCAGCCTGCCTGTGCCCGCGTTGCGCCGAGGTCGAGGCGCAGTTGCAAGCAACGGCCCGGCCGATCACGTAAGATACGCCGCCCTTTACTCACCGATCTTCAAGTCATGCGCGTCGACCGTTTTCTCAGCAACCTGCCCTGCTTCAACCGAAAGCAGGTGCGCCTGTTGCTGGTGGAAAAACGCGTCAGGATCGACGGCCAGACCGTCAGCGATCCCCACGCCGACGTCCGCGAATTCAGCCGCGTCGAAGTCGACGACGAAGTGCTGCAAGCCGGCAAGGCGTTGCGTCACTTCATGCTGCATAAACCCGCCGGATGCGTCAGCGCCACTCGCGACCCCCAACACCGCACCGTACTGGACCTGATCGCGGAGCCAGACAAGGATGACCTGCACATCGCCGGCCGCCTGGACTTCAACACCACCGGCCTGATGCTGATCACCAATGACGGCAGTTGGTCGCGACGCCTGACCCAGCCACAGACCAAACTGGCGAAGGTCTACTACGTCGAAACCGAGCAGGACATCGGCCCCGAATACGCGGTCAAATTCCGCGAGGGGCTGTATTTCGCCTTCGAAGACCTCACCACCCAACCCGCCGGGCTAGAGCTTCTGGGTCCCAAAAGCGCGCGCCTGAGCATCGTCGAAGGCCGGTATCACCAGGTCAAGCGCATGTTCGGTCACTTCAACAACAAAGTAACGCACCTGCACCGCGAACGCATGGGCCCGCTGACGCTCGACAACGCGCTGAAACCCGGCGAATACCGCCCTTTGAGCGACCATGAGATCGAATTGATCTAAGCAATCTACCGCTCAGCAGAAGTTGTCGAACAATTTACCAAAGACACTTGCGCGATGACGTGACGCCTGCTTGAATCAGGACGTCAGCCGAAATGTGACCGATGAGTCACGGATTACATCCAAGAAACTTTTTGCCGGTAGGAACCCTTGGGTTCCGGCCTCACCCGGCAGACTGCCCGCCAATAACAATACCCGTCGACCGGGCTGCATGGATCGACATGGGCTAACAATTTCAAGGCGTATGCCTACCTGTCACAAAGCTCGTGCAATCTCATTTGCGCGCATACCCGCTTGCCAGGAGTCTTATGACATGAGGCCAGAAATCGCTGTGTTGGATATACAGGGTCAGTATCGGGTTTACACGGAGTTCTATCGCGCAGACGCCGCAGAAAAGACCATTATTCTGGTCAACGGCTCGCTTGCCACGACTGCGTCGTTTGCACAAACCGTTAAAAACCTCCACCCGCAGTTCAATGTCGTCTGCTACGACCAGCCCTACGCGGGCAAATCCAAAGCCCACAACCTGCATGAGAAACTGCTGACCAAGGAAGTCGAAGGGCAGATCCTCCTGGAACTGATCGACCACTTCGCCGCCGAGCACGTGCTGTCGTTTTCCTGGGGTGGCGCCGCGACGCTGGTCGCATTGGCCCAACAACCTCGGCGCATCGAAAAAGCCGTGATCAGCTCGTTCTCCCCGGAGATCAATGCGCACATGCTCGATTACCTCGAGCGCGGAGTCGACTACCTCGGTAGCCGCGATGGCGACCGGGTCGGCAACCTGGTCAACAGCACCATCGGCAAACACTTGCCGACGCTGTTCAAGCGCTTCAACTACCGCCACGTCAGCAGCCTGGCCGATCACGAATACGGGCAAATGCATTTCCACATCAACGACTTGCTGCACAGCGATCGCCAGTGCTTCTTCAAGGCGGCGCAGAAAATCAACGTACCGGTGCTGTTCATGAACGGCGAATGGGA
Organism: Pseudomonas sp. EB271-G4-1; assembly: GCF_058791355.1. Classification (NCBI taxonomy): domain Bacteria; kingdom Pseudomonadati; phylum Pseudomonadota; class Gammaproteobacteria; order Pseudomonadales; family Pseudomonadaceae; genus Pseudomonas; species Pseudomonas sp. EB271-G4-1. The sequence continues at coordinate 199,711 of NZ_JBYTEO010000003.1, read as the reverse complement.
CGAATACACCGCCGCCGAGGGCGCACGGTTGTTCGCCGACCACGTGCAACACGCCACCTTCACGACCCTGGATGCAACTGGCCATTTTCTCGACATGGAGCACAAAGCCGCCTGCCGAGACAGCCGCAATGCACTGCTGGGGTTCCTGAAGCCAGCACAGCACGAAAGCCGACCGCGTTTCCACCACGTTCAGGACCGCCATGCATTGTCCCTGTGAAGTAGCGTCATCGCGAGCAAGCCCCACCCTTCCCTGTAGGAGCGAGGCTTGCCCGCGAATGACCGTCTCACGGTCTGTGGACGTCATTCACCCGAGCTAAAGCCATCAAACGCAAAGAAAAACTTCATTTCCACGCGCACATCTGGTACAAAGTCACCGCTCTGAGCGGGTGTCGTATAATGGCATTACTCCAGCTTCCCAAGCTGATAACGAGGGTTCGATTCCCTTCACCCGCTCCAATCGAATTTTTGTCTCACGTTGTTTTTTGACGGGGGATGCAGATATAGAAAAAAACCGGCCTTCAGGGCCGGTTTTTTTGTGTCTGGAATTTGATGAGATTCCAGCTTGTCATTTCCGCTGGTCGCCACTGCAGTGCTCCCAACCGCTCTGCTTACATTAGCGTTTTCGCATAGGATCGACGTTCCGCTAGCGTTTTTCTTGCCTCAGTAAAGAATTTCGTTAAAGCAAGTCGGTTTCAAGACCTTCCAGAGAGCAAAGGAGCATCTGCTGGAAAGACTAAAGGAAAACCTTCGCAATACATCCATTCGGGTTGTCCAAGGCTTTTTCGCATCGCCCTCCTGGACTCGATTCCTATCGCTGCCCCACCGAGCCAGGAAGACTTTGGTGGTTATAGTGTTGATTAAAAAAATTCAGTGGGTATAGTAACCACAAGCACACCACAGGGAGGTGTTGTGAATAGCCGATTTTTGATTAGCCAACTCGTTGCGGACGGCTGGTATCTGGTACGTATAAGAGGCAGCCACCATCACTTCAAGCATCCGACCAAACCGGGGCTGGTGACCGTCCCTCACCCGAAGAAAGATCTTCTCAAGAAAACGGCCATTAGTATTTTGCAACAGGCGTTGCTCTGATTAATGCTGCGCTGAGTCCTCGGAGGACAATGACAATGCTTTACCCGATTGCGATTTCAATGGGAGATGAGGAGCACGCCTGGGGCGTTGAAGTCCCTGACATTCCCGGCTGTTTTTCCGCCGGGGAAGATCTGGATGATGCGATGGCGATGGCCCGAGAAGCCATTGAAGGCCATTTCGAGATTCTGGCCGAAGGCGGTTCACCCATTCCTCCTGCGAACAAAGTGACATTGCACGCAGCCAATCCCAAGTACACGGGGTGCGCATGGGCACTAGTGGACATCGACGTTACCAAGTATCTAGGCAAGGCCCAGAAGCTGAACATCACGCTGCCTGGTTACCTGCTCAACCGTATTGATGAGTATGTGCTGCACCACCCGGAAGAGAAAAGCCGTTCGGGCTTCCTGGCTTCGGCAGCACTCAAGGTGTTGCAACAAATAAGCTGATTGCAGCGATCTATCAACCGGCCCGCGCGGCCGGTTTTTTCGTCAACGAATGGGGCCCCTCAGATGCCGAGGTCGTCGCGCAACCGACACTGACCCAAAAGCGGGATCGCCTGATGATGTTGGTCAGTGTTCAGCGATGATTGATAAATCAGCGCGTCGCCACCAGAAACAATCGCGGGAATGGCAGCAGCACCGAACCATCGGCCAATGCCGGATAGGTTTGTGCAATTGCAGCCTGATACTGCTGCAGAAACTGCGTGCGTTCGGTCTCATCCAGCGGTTCGAGGAAGGGCCGCAGTCCGCTGCCCTTGAACCACTCCACCACCCCCGACGCGCCGCCCGCCAACGGATGATGGTACGTGGTGCGCCAGACATCGACGCGGGTGCAACAGGCTTTCAGCATCGAGTAATAAGCGCTGGCATCGGCCATTTCCGTGCGTTGTCCGGCGACTTCAGCAAGTTTGCCTGCCCAGGGACCGTCCGCCGCGACTTCGCGCATCAAGCGGTGTGAGGGTTGATTGAGGTTGTCGGGCATCTGGATTGCCAGGCTGCCACCGGGTGCGAGCTTGCTCACCAGCGCCGGCAGCAACGTTGCGTGATCAGGCACCCACTGCAGTACCGCGTTGGCAAAAATCACATCGAATGGGCCAGTGTCATTCCAGGTGTCGATGTCAGCGACATCGAAGCGCACCTGTGGCAAGCGCTTGCGCGCGGCCTCGATCATGTCGGTCGAACTGTCCAGCCCCCGCACTGTGGCATCAGCGAAGCGCTCCACCAGCAACTCGGTCGAGTTACCGGGACCGCAACCGATGTCGATGGCCGAGCGCACTGCACCGGAGGGGATGGCGGCCAGCAGGTCGCGGGCGGGACGGGTCCGTTCATCTTCGAAAGTGACGTATTGTTTGGCGGACCAACTCATTGCGTTCTCCTGTCGGTGCATTTGTTTTTTCGGCACGGGCAAAAATTTCAATCGTAACCATACATCGCCAGCAACCCAATGCGAGCCTTTCAATGGGCAAAACTTCAAGATCAAAAGATCGCAGCCTGCGGCAGCTCCTACATCGGATCAACCCGTAGGAGCTGCCGCAGGCTGCGATCTTTTGATCTGAAATAAGCCGAATTTTCACCCCGCCGCCACTGTCTGAAATTCAGGCGCCCACTTATAAGGAAAACGGCCATGAAATTCGCAAAAATCGCACAGAAACTTGCTTTGTGGACCGGCAGCCCTTCGACATTCCTCGGGGCGATCATCCTGATTTTGCTGTGGGGATTCAGTGGGCCGATCTTCGGTTTCAACGATACATGGCAGTTGGTCATCAACACCTCGACTACCATCATCACCTTCCTGATGGTGTTCCTGATCCAGAACACGCAGAACCGCGACACGGACATTCTGCACCTGAAGGTCGATGAGTTGCTGCGAGTGACGAAAGAAGCACAGAACGCGATGCTCGGGCTCGAGGCCCTGGACCTCAAGGAACTGGAAGCACTGAGAAAGCACTACCGCAGCCTTGGCGAAGGCCAGACCATTTCCATTGATGGCACCGTGGTCCAGGAGAAAGGCAAGCAGGATCTGAATAAATGCTGATCGACAGTGCGTGGGTGACCGCAAGTCACCCACGCACGCGAAGCGTTAGCGACTGGCTTGCAAGGCCCTGGCCATTTGCAGGTGATTCTGCAGCTTTGGCAGGGTCTCTTCTGCGAACGCCTTGATTTGCGGCACGTCAGTGGTCTGGGCCGTTTGCTCCAGCTGCTCGATGGCTTCCTGGGTGGTCTTGACCTGACTGGCCGTGTAGGCCTGGTCGAAGGTCTCGCCTTCCATGACCTGCGGCATCAGCGCCTTGGCTTTTTCCATCACTTCTTCACGCGGTGCCACCGGCAGATCCAGTTGCTTGGCGATTTTCGCCAGGTGCTGGTTGGCGGTCGTGCGATCGTTGATCACGACGATGGTGTAGTCCTTGACCTCCTTGGATTCGGACTTCTGGTGCGCCAGTCGGCTGGCTTCGATGTCAGCGATGCCTTTGGCCGACGCATCGTTGATGAATTCGGTGGGCGTCTGGGCGAAGGCACTGTTGGCACACAGGCCCAGTAACGCGGCTAGACCGCAGTTGCGTAATCGGGTGGCCATAGGGTTCATGGTCGCGCCCTCCTCAGTAAAAATTCAAACGGGAGCTTTCGCTCCCGCTTCTCAATCAGAACCACCTGCATCCATTACTTGGATTTCTGGCCGGGTTTGCGGCCCATCTCGGACTTCGTGGAGTCTTTATCAACAGTCGTGGTCGTGGTTTTCCCACCTTTACGACCGGCTTCAGACGTCTTCGTTCGATCGTTGGCGTGTCCCGAGCTCGAGTTTCTTGAGTTAGGCATGATTCTCTACCTCTTGATGATGATCTCGGCGAACCATTGCCCGCATAGAATCTGAATTTCCATCCATCAAAAGGTTTAGAAAAGCTGGAATCGCCACGACGAACGGTGGCGATAATGTCAAACGAGCCGCAGGTGTTGCTCGCGCTTGGCGCTGTACATCGCCTCGTCGGCGTGCCTGAACAGCTGCTTTTCTTCAGTGCCGTGTTCGGGGTATTGGGCGACGCCGATGCTTGGCTGGATATGCAAGCTGTGTCCGTCCAGGCGCATGGGCGCAGACAGTACCTGGCGAATTTTCCCGGCCACACAGTCGGCATCCCCCGAGGCGTGGATGCTGTGCAGCAACACCACGAATTCGTCACCGCCAATACGCGCCACCGTGTCGGTTTCGCGCACGCAGCCCTTGAGCCGATTGGCCACGGTTTGCAGCAACATGTCGCCGACCGCGTGACCGTGGGTGTCGTTGACTTGTTTGAAGCGGTCAAGATCGACGTACAACAGGGCCATACGTCCACGCTCCTCCAGCGCCGACGCCAAGGCCAGCTTCAGTCGGTCCCGTAGCAGTTCGCGGTTGGGCAGCTGGGTCAACTGGTCGTACTGGGCCATGTGCTGCAGGCGCGTGTGCAATTGCTTGCGCTCGATCGCCGTCGCGACTTGTGCGCAAACGTATTGCAGCAACTCCTTGTCCTGTTCGGTGTAGCGCTCATCGCCCGGCTTGCTTTTGACGATCAGGGCACCAATCGTGCCGTTTTGCGAGTTCAGCGGTACACCCAGCCAGCACGGCGAATGCTGCCCGCTCACCAGCGACTCGAACTCCAAGGGCAGGTCGCTCTGGTCCGGCGTCAGCAGGATCGGCAGGCCGCTGTGGACGACCTCCGCGCAAAGGCGTGCGGTGATGGTTCCGGGCTGTTCGGGATGCGGTTCGTGGTCGTCGACGTGATAGGGAAAATTCAGCTGCGCACACTGCTCGTCATACAGCGCCACGGAAAAATTCAACGCCGGTAGCCATTCGCCGATGATCAGATGGATACGCTTGAACAACGCCAGCAAGTCTTCCGCGGCATGTGCCGCTTCGGAAATCGCATACAACGCCGCTTGTCGGGATTCGGCCAGCTTACGCTCGGTAATGTCGCGGGCCACGGCGATGCGCAGCTGGTCGACCTCCGACCAACGCGCCGACCACAGGATATTGACCACCCGGCCGTCCTTGCGCAGGTAGCGGTTTTCGAAATTCAGCTTGGGTTCGCCGCCCATGATTTCCCGCGCGGCGTCGAGGGTGCGCTGGCGATCGGCCGGGTGCACCAGATCGATCATTGGCTGGCCGATCAGTTCGTCGGGGGTATAGCCGAAAATGCGCTCGCACGCCGCGCTGACAAATACGAAGCGGCCTTGTTTGTCGACCGCGCAAACGGCGTCCAGCAGGAGGTCAATGTAGCTCGCCAACGGCGCGGAGTTTGTGCTGGTCATGGTGCCGTGATTTTGTCCGGACATTGCAGCCATTGGAAACTCTCCCTGACCGGTCAGGCGCCTGAGCGCCGACGGTACAACCGACGCATCCCTTCAATCTCACGCCTTGTTCGTCACCAGCCCCGGCAGTGCATGCGCCAGGGCGTTGATGGCGAAACCGATGAACATCAGCCCGCATAACCGGGTGATAGCCAGTTCATGGCGTTGATACAAGGTGCGCACGCGCCGCGCGCCAACGATGCCGATGAGGATAGCGTAGGCCAGCAGGCCGCCGACGAAGCTCAAGACGATCAGCCACGGCAACATCGACCAGCTCAGCAACTCTGCCCGGCTGGACAATAGCGCAGTGAAGGTGGCCACCGCCACCGGGTAAGCTTTCGGATTGGTCAGGCCGAACAGAATGCCGTGCCAGAATGGCTGCCGCGCAGGCCCCTGCGGCGCCTCGCCCACCCGCTGGCGCGCGCGCACCGCACGCCAGCCGAGCCAGAACAGGTAGAGCCCGCTGAGCACGCCCAGTACATCGAAGGCCGTGCTGCCGATTTCCCGCGCACCGACAATCGCTATCAATGCGGTACTGCACCAGACCACGTCGCCCAACAAATGCCCGCAGAGAAACCCCGCCCCCGCCCGCCTTCCGTGGGCGGCGCCGATGCCGAACACCGCCAATACCCCAGGCCCTGGCGTGATGCCATAGATGAAGCCCGAGGCGAGAACGGCCATTAGCAGGGAGGGAGTCATGGGAAGTCCTTTTGCGCTGTTTGGGTGAATGGGCGCCAGTTTATATCAGCTGAGGCTCGCTCAATTTGCGCATTCAACCAATTCAACGCCTGGTCGCTGCCCCGGCGTTTGTGCCAGGCCAGGACAAAGGTGAACGACGGGATATCAAACGGCGGCGGCACGATAATCAATGACTGCTCGTCGATATCGCGCAAGGCACGAGAGGCGACGGTGAGGATCAGGTCGGTGCCGCTGATCAACTGCGGGGCGACGCTCCAGTGCGGCAGGCTGACGGCGACTCGACGACGCTCGCGCAGGCGGGTCAAGGCGCGCTCGATTTCCGGGGTACCGCTGCCACGCATTTCCAACAAGACGTGGGGGCGGCTCAAATAGGTGCGAAGCTCGAGCACGCTCGCGTCAGCCAGGCTGTTACGGTCCAGCAGGCAGACATAGTGCTCTTCGAACAACGGCGTGCTGCGCAACTCATTGGGCATTTCCGGAAACACCCCGGCGGCTGCATCGATTTCACCATTGAGCACCCCTTCGAGCATGCCTTCACGGCTGGCGTGGCTGATCTGCAGGTCGATGCCGGGCGCTTCACGACGCAGCGTGCGAATCAATTCCGGCAGGACGATGGCGGCGCCATAGTCAGACATCGCCAGGCGAAAAGTGCGTTTGGCCGTGGCCGGATCAAAGGCATTCGGTGCCAGCAGCGATTGCACCTGGGCCAACACTTCACCCAGCGGAGCCATCACCTCCAGCGCTCGTGGAGTCGGCACCAGGCTTGCGCCAGCGCGCACCAGCAACGGATCACCGAGCAGATCGCGCAAGCGTGCCAGGGCATGGCTGACAGCAGGCTGGCTCAGGTGCAGGCGCTCGGCCGCACGGGTCACGTGTTGCTCGCTGAGCAAGGCGTCGAGGATCACCAGCAGGTTGAGATCAATGCGCCGCAGATCATTCATCTGATGCATGTTCTGGATAGCAAAACGGAATTTAAATCTGCGCGACGAATGCTCTAGAGTCCAGCAAAACCTGTTGGAGAATGAATATGAGTACGTTGCATTGGGCGGGTCTGTTGTTGCTTGCTGCATTCGCCGGTGCGGTGGTGCCGTTTCAGAGCGCAATCAATGTCAATCTGGGACGCGGCCTGGGTCATCCATTGTGGGCGACCCTCGCTTCATTGATGGTGAGCATCCTGGTGCTGTTGCCGATCATGCTGGCGATGCGCTTGCCATTGCCGTCGATGGCGTTCATCGGCAAGGCGCCGCTGTGGATGTGGGCCGGTGGTGCGTTTGGCGTGTGTTTTATTTCACTGGCGCTGGTATTGCTGCCCAAGCTTGGCGCTTCGGGATTCATGGCGTTGGCGTTGGCGGGGCAAGTGGTGGCCTCGCTGGTGCTGGACCACTTTGGGTGGTTTGGGTTGGAGGAGCGCCTAATCACCTTGCCGCGATTGGCTGGGGCAGTGTTGTTGATCGGCGGTGTGGTGTTGATTCAGTTTGGGGCCATGCCGGCCAAGTCTTTGGCGGCTGCGGGTTGAAGTAGTTGTCGAGTGTTCAATGTTGATTGTCAGTCAGTCTTCGTGAGCAGGCTCGCTCCCACAGGGGAATGCATTGCTATCTGCAGGCGCTGCAGGATTCAGTAACCGTCAGAACTTGTCGAGCGTGCGCAGCTTCTGCGCCAAGTCCCACAACAGCGCCGGTCGGCGGTGCTTATGCGATGACGCTGAGCGGATTCGTCCATCAACTGACGGCTGCCGCGATTGGCGCGATGATCTGAGTGATGCAGACCAGGCTCAGTGCTCGACCATGATAAAGTCGCCGCCCATCAGACCTTTTGCTTCGAGATGAACACCGCAATGACCGATTTCCAGGATGTCGACGCCCAACTTGAAGACTGGAACGTCTTGCGCAGCGGCGCTGCGTTCGACGGTTTGCTGGTGGGTAATGGGGCCAGCCGTGCGGTGTGGGATGACTTCGGTTACGACTCGCTGTTCGAAAACGCCCGCACCGTCGAAGAAAAACCTCTCAGCCCATCCGAGTTGAGTGTGTTCGATGCGCTGCAGACACGCAGCTTCGAACAGGTACTCAGCGCTTTGAAAACCACCAGCCGGGTCAACAAGGCCCTGGCCGTCAGCTCTGCCGCACCGCGTAATCGTTACTACGCGATCAAGGAAGCGCTGATCAACACCGTGCACGCCGTCCACATCCCGTGGCGGTTGGTCGAAGCCTCGAGCCTGGCGACCATCGGTGAGGAACTGGGCCGTTATCGTACAGTGTTCACCACTAACTACGACTTGCTCAATTACTGGGCGATCCAGCAGCAACCCGAGGCGATCACCGATCTGTTCCAGGGGTCAGAACCTGTCTTCGACCTGAGCGTTACCGCCACCGACAAGACCCGTTTGCTGTACTTGCACGGCGGTTTGCACCTGGTGCGCAACCAGGACGGCACCGCGCGCAAATTGATGTCGACCGAAGGCACGTTGCTGGGCAATTTCGCCATCAACAACACGATCAAGACCCTCGACGATGTACCGTTGTTCATCAATGAAGGGCCGAGCGCAGACAAGCTCAAGACCATCCGCAGTTCCGATTACCTGTCGTTCTGCTACGAGCAGTTACTCGGCCATGGCGGCGGGTTGTGTATTTTCGGGCATGCATTGGGCGAGCAGGACAGTCACATCGTGCACGCCTTGCGCGTGGCGAAACCGAAGAGAGTGGCCATCTCGATTTACCCGCGCAGCAAGGCGTTCATCCAGCACCAGAAGCGGCATTACGCGAAGCTGTTCGAGGGGACTGGGGTTGAGTTGCAGTTTTTTGATTCCAAGACCCATGCGCTGGGTAGCCCGAAGCTAGCGGTTCCAGTGGAAGTTTAGTTGTTTGAGCTGATGCCTTCGCGAGCAGGCTCGCTCCCACAATGGAATGCATTCCTCCTGTGGGAGCGAGCCTGCTCGCGAAGCTTTTGAAGTCAACTCATTCCTCGCGGCTATGCACCACCACCAGCAACTGCGCCTGCACCTCGCCTACCGAGCGGATCCGGTGCGGTTTCTGCGAGTTGAAGTGCAGCGCATCGCCACGACCGAGCAGCACTCGCTCGTTCACAAAATCCACCTCCACCTGCCCTTCGTGGACAAACAGGAACTCTTCCCCAAGGTGCTCCTTGAAGGTTCTGTCGGTGAACTCGGTCGGCGGGTAAATGATGAACGGCAACAAGCTGCGTTCGCTGACCTGACGGGCCAGTACCGCGTAGCCTGGATTGTCGTCGCTGGCACCCAGTGACTGACGCTCATGGCTGCGTACCAGGCTGTAGCTGTCAAGGCTCACCTTATCTTCGGAAAACAGCTCCTCGACCTTTACGTTCAGTGCCTTGGCCAGCTTCAATGCGGCCGCAATCGACGGCGTGTTCAGGCCGCGTTCGACTTTCGACAGATAACTCTTGGTCATGCCGGATTTTTCCGCCAGCGCCTCAAGGGTTACGCCAAGTTTTTTTCTCAATAATTTCAAACGGATAGACATGTAGAACGATTAATCCATCGAGGATGGTGACGAATTGTCCTTGCTCATGACACAAAGTGTCATATAGCATCTTTAGTGTCATATGCATGACCCAGCCAACGAGGACACCGACATGGCCGAGACTTTAGCACTGCCCAAAGATCAGTTGGTCAAGCAAGCGCTGAACCAGATGCAAAACACCCTTGTGGATAATACGTGGACCGATCGGCAAAAGCTGGCCCTGACCTGCCGCATTCTGTTCGAGAATGGCCACGACTCTGGCCTGGCTGGGCAAATCACCGCCCGCGGCCCGCAGCCTGGCACCTATTACACTCAACAACTGGGCCTGGGTTTCGACGAAATCACTGCGGGTAACCTGTTGCTGGTCAACGAAGACCTGCAAGTGCTCGAAGGCCACGGCATGCCGAACCCGGCCAACCGCTTCCACAGCTGGGTGTACCGCGCCCGGCCAGATGTGAACTGCATCATTCACACCCACCCGACTCACGTCGCAGCGTTGTCGATGCTGGAAGTGCCGCTGCAGATCTCCCACATGGACCTCTGCCCGCTCTATGACGACTGCGCGTTTCTCGAAGGCTGGCCTGGCGTACCGGTGGGCAATGAAGAAGGCGAATTGATTGCCGGCGCCTTGGGCGACAAGCGCGCGATCCTGCTTTCCCACCACGGCCAGTTGTCCACCGGCACCACCATCGAGGAGGCCTGTGTGATTGCCCAACTGATCGAACGCGCCGCCAGGTTGCAGCTGCTGGCGATGAGCGCCGGAACCATCAAGCCGATCATCCCCGAACTGGGCCGTGAAGCCCATGACTGGATTGCCCGGCCCAAGCGCCATGCCGCCGCCTTTAACTACTACGCCCGGCAGAACCTGCGTCGACACGCCGATTGCCTGAACTGAACCCCAGAGCTCATTTGAACGGAGAGACACCATGCCCAGCGCAAACATTCACGGCATCATTGGCTACACCATCACCCCCTTCACCGCCAACGGCGAGGGCGTAGACCTGGAGGCGCTCGGACGCTCCATCGACCGCTTGATCGACGGCGGTGTGCATTCGATCGCACCGCTGGGCAGCACCGGCGAAGGCGCTTACCTGAGTGACGCCGAATGGGACCAGGTCGCCGAGTTCAGCATCAAGCATGTGGCCAAGCGTGTGCCGACCATCGTCAGCGTGTCTGACCTGACCACCGCCAAAGCGGTGCGTCGCGCCCGCTTCGCCGAAGCCCATGGCGCCGACGTGGTGATGGTGCTGCCGACGTCCTACTGGAAACTCAGCGAAGCGCAAATCCTCGCGCATTACCGCGCCATCGGCGACAGCATCGGCGTGCCGATCATGCTCTATAACAACCCGGCCACCAGCGGCACCGACATGTCGGTGGAGCTGATCCTGCGTATCGTCAAGGGCGTGGAAAACGTGACCATGGTCAAGGAGAGCACCGGTGACATCCAGCGCATGCATCAACTGTATCGCTTGGGCGAAGGCCAGGTACCCTTCTACAACGGTTGCAACCCCCTGGCGCTGGAAGCCTTCGCAGCCGGGGCAAAAGGCTGGTGTACAGCAGCGCCGAACCTGATCCCGCAACTCAATCTCGACCTGTACGACGCCGTGCTGGCCAACGACCTGAACAAGGCTCGTGAACTGTTCTATCGCCAGTTGCCGTTGCTGGACTTCATTCTCAAGGGTGGTTTGCCGGCGACGATCAAGGCCGGCTTACGGGCTACCGGGCTGGAGGTGGGTGATCCGCGGTTGCCGGTGTTTCCGTTGGACGGAGCAGGTCTGAGCCAGTTGCAAGGCCTGCTAAAAGCCCTGCGCTGATCGCTCAGCCATACGCATAACCCCATGTGGGAGCGAGCCTGCTCGCGATGGCGGCGTGTCAGTCAACATCTTGCTGACTGTTAAACCGCATTCGCGAGCAGGCTCGCTCCCACAGGGGATTTGTGTTGAGTTTTAGAGCACCGGCAAGGTCTTGTCCTTGATCACCTTGGTCGGGCCGTTCGCCTTTACACTGGCGATGCCTTTGTCCAGCGCGGATGCAGAGGAATAGGCTTCGCTGCTGCCAATAATCTCGTGGTTGCCCGCCTTGAGGTTGAAATAAGGATGGCCATCCTTGGTAGTTTTCTTCTCGTAGCGCTCATCCAGCGGACTGTTGGCCTGGACTGACGCGATGCCTTTGTCGGCCGCGGCGCGGGTGGTGTACAACTCGCTGGTCAGAATGGTTTCGGCGTTCGCCGCCTTCAAGACGAACCTGAACTGACCGCTGCTGCTCTTGCTCACTTCGTACCATCCGGACATGTTCTTTTCTCCTTGGCGATTGAGAGGTTGCGCGCTTCAGAGTAAAGACCACCGGAACAACAAGATCAAAAGATCGCAGCCTTCGGCAGCTCCTACATCGATCCCTGTAGGAGCTGCCGAAGGCTGCGATCTTTTGATTTTCACGCCGTTCGCACCACACTCATCTGAGGAGGAGCAATCCGCCGCTGACTCAAATACCGCGTACAACTCACCCGCAGGAACGAGGCGAAATTGACCACCTCGCCACGGTAGTCCATGACCTCCTCATACAGCTTGGCAATCAGCTGATTGGTGGTCATACCGTCGCTCTCGGCGATTTCGCTGAGGATGTCCCAGAACTGATTCTCCAGCCGCAAGGTGGTGACCACCCCGCAAATGCGCAGCGAGCGGGAGCGCGATTCGTAGAGAATCGGATCGGCCTTGACGTAGAGCTCGCACATGGACGGGTCCTTTGTTACAGCGTGATTTTAGTGCCCAGCAAGCTGAGAAAACCGGCGAGCCAGCTCGGGTGGGCAGGCCAGGCCGGTGCCGTCGCCAGATTGCCTTGAACATGGCCGTCCGTCACCGGGATATCGATAAACGTACCGCCCGCCAGGCGCACTTCTGGCGCACAGGCCGGGTAAGCGCTGCACTCACGCCCCTCAAGAATCCCGGCGGCGGCCAACAATTGCGCACCGTGGCACACGGCGGCGATCGGCTTGCCGGCCTTGTCGAAATCGCGCACCAGCTCCAACACTTTTTCATTCAGGCGCAAGTACTCTGGTGCACGACCACCGGGTATCAGCACGGCGTCGTAATCCGCCGCATTGACCTTGGCGAAATCGAAGTTCAGGGCAAACAGGTGACCGGGTTTTTCGCTGTAGGTCTGGTCGCCTTCGAAGTCATGGATAGCGGTGCGCACGGTCTGGCCGGCGCTCTTGTCCGGGCAAACGGCATGCACCGTGTGACCGACCATCAGCAGGGCCTGGAACGGCACCATCACTTCATAGTCTTCGACGTAATCGCCGACCAGCATCAGAATTTTTTTCGCGGCCATGGGGAAGACTCCTCTGGGAAATGCTTGGCATGCAGGAGTATTCAAGGTAGTCCTTATCCGCAGGGGTGGGTAATAACCTGCTACTACGCTGATCACTTGGTAGGAGCTGGCGCAGGCTGCGATCTTTTGATCTTGATCTTAAAAACAAGATCAAAAGATCGCAGCCTGCGGCAGCTCCTACGTTAGGAGCTTCGCGCCCAACTGTACGGATAACTCTGCGCCCAGCTGTAACAGCGCGCTACCTTGGGTTTATGGCTAGATAACAGCATCTATTAAATTCTGGTTGCCATCATGTCCACCCGCGAAAACACCGGCATGGCCCTGGGCCTGCTCGGCGTTGTGATCTTCAGCCTTACCCTGCCCTTCACGCGCATCGTCGTGCAAGAGATGCATCCACTGCTCAATGGCCTGGGCCGGGCACTGTTTGCGGCTGTTCCCGCGGCGTTGCTGTTGTTGTGGCGGCGTGAGAAATGGCCAACCTGGAAGCAAGTCAAAGGCCTGACGCTGGTGATTGCCGGGGTGATCCTCGGTTTTCCGGTCCTATCGGCCTGGGCCATGCAAACCTTGCCGGCGTCCCATGGCGCACTGGTCAATGGCTTGCAGCCACTGTGTGTGGCGCTGTACGCCGCGTGGTTGTCCCACGAACGCCCGTCGAAAGCCTTCTGGGCCTGCGCCGCACTGGGCAGTGCACTGGTGCTCGGTTATGCGCTGATCAGCGGGGCCGGCAGCATTCAGGCGGGCGACCTGTTGATGCTCGGCGCGATTGCGGTGGGTGGCCTGGGGTACGCCGAGGGTGGCCGATTAGCCAAGGAAATGGGCGGCTGGCAAGTGATCTGCTGGGCACTGGTGCTGTCGACCCCACTGTTGATCGGGCCGGTGCTGTACCTTGGGTTGCAACACCAGGGCGAGATTTCGGCCAAGGCCTGGTGGGCTTTCGGCTACGTCTCGCTGTTTTCGCAATTCATCGGATTCTTTGCCTGGTATGCCGGGCTGGCCATCGGTGGCATTGCCCGGGTCAGCCAGATCCAGCTGCTGCAGATTTTCTTCACCATTGGCTTTTCCGCGCTGTTTTTTGGCGAGCACGTCGAACCGATTACGTGGCTGTTTGCCGGCGGGGTGATCCTGACCGTCGTGCTGGGACGCAAGACGGCGGTCAAGCCCGCACGCATTGTGACGGCGTAAATCGAACGGCTTTCAGAGGTAACCGTCAGCCCGCAACAGGGTTTCCAGGCAATGCTCGGTGATGTGGTAGAACGCCTTGAGTTCCTGGATCTTCGCCAACAGCTGGGCCGGATCACCCGGTTCGGCACGTTTGACCGCCAGGATCATCTTGTTCTTGTTGGTGTGGTCCAGCGAGATGAACTCGAACACCTTGGTCTCGTAACCGCAGGCTTCGAGGAACAGCGCACGCAAGCTGTCGGTGACCATTTCCGCCTGCTGTCCCAGGTGCAAGCCGTACTGCAGCATCGGCTTGAGCAATGCCGGGCTCTGGATTTGCAGGCGAATCTGTTTGTGACAGCACGGCGAACACATGATGATCGAGGCACCGGAACGAATGCCGGTGTGAATCGCATAATCCGTGGCGATGTCGCAGGCATGCAACGCGATCATCACATCCAGCTCGCTCGGTGCCACGCTGCGTACATCACCGCACTTGAAGACCAGCCCCGGGTGCTCGAGCTTTGCCGCGGCGGCGTTGCACAGGGTGACCATGTCTTCACGCAACTCGACGCCAGTCACTTGCGCCTCGGCCTTCAGGGTGTTGCGCAGATAGTCATGGATCGCAAACGTCAGGTAACCCTTGCCGGAGCCGAAGTCTGCCACGCGAACCGGGCTATCCAGGGCCAGTGGCGACGAGGTCAGCGCATGACTGAAAACCTCGATGAACTTGTTGATCTGCTTCCACTTGCGCGACATCGCAGGAATTAATTCATGCTGCTTGTTGGTGACGCCCAGGTCGGCGAGAAACGGCCGGTTCAAATCGAGAAAGCGGTTTTTCTCACGGTTGTGCCCGGCGGATGGCACTTCACGCAATTGCTGGGGTTTGCTCTTGAACAGCGAAGACTTGCCCTTTTTGCTGTATTCGAGCTGGGCTTCATCAGTCAACGACAACAAATGCGCATTTTTGAACGATGCCGGCAACAAGTCTTTGATGAGGGCTACACCTTCGGCCAATGGCAGGTTCTTGGTGATGTCGCGGGTCTTGTATCGATAGACGAAGGACAGGCAAGCCTGCGCCTTGACCGTCACCGGCTTGATGATGATGCGCTGCAAGTCCGCTTCATCGCCAGCGTACTTGGCCAACACCAACTTGATGAAGGCGTTCTGCTCCAGGCTCGATTGCAGCAGGTCGATGAATTGGGCGTGATGGTCCGGCGCGAGGCTGGCGGGGGTGGCGGTGACGGACATGGAAAAAACGGCCTCGGGCAGAGCAAATCGGAGAATGCCCGGTATTTTAGGGGGGATGCGGGTTTTGGGCACGGGGTTATTTTTCGCAGGCCCGGTCATCCCCCCCAGACCTGCAGTGTAATGGCCGATACCTCAGGGCTCCACCAGCCGAAGTTTGCGATTGCTCGGTGAATTGATCACATGCCTGACGATCAATCCCACCGGTACGGCCCATGTCATGCCGTTGGCCGGATCAGTGATGACAGCGACGGTTTCGGAGCTGGCACCGATGTCCAGGCGTCGTCGATCGTTGCAGGACTTGAGTTCCCCATAGGCGTGGCTGACCAGCCGCTCCGCCAGGTGCATCGGCACATCAATCCCTTGCAAGTGCTTCACGGCACGACAGAACAGCACCTGGTCATCAACGACCGCACCGCTTTCATGGCGGGCCAAAAACCCCTGGGCAATGGTCAACAATTGCTCGTTCAAATCCTTGTCTTCAACAATTGCGCCCATGTTCATGACTCCACAGGCGCCGACGTCGTCGGCTCAATTGGCGCAACAGGCCGGGCGGCATGCCGCAAATCGGGTCCGGCGAAAGGCAGGCGTACGGCAGGATTGGGCATGCCACTGGGAGAGAGCTCGTGAGTCATTTCGAACTCGGCCCGAACCGACCAGCCGCAGGCTTCCGACGTGCATTGCAAGTAGGCCACCCGCAGGAAAATATGTCGGCCCTCGCTGGTGCGGATTCGCATTCGGCTCAAGCAATGCGGGCACACCATTTTGTAAGTACTCATGCTTGGGTCCCGCTGTTCATCGGGTGGTAATCAACATAATCAAACGCAATACTGCTGCGAGCGAGGATCGCTGCAACCTGGCGCTGCAAATAACGCTTACCTGATAAAAGAAAGTGCAACGGAAAACGGTGCAATGGGCAAGAACCAAACATGTAGGAAATCACCCTGCTACCATTAGGAAGTTTCGACATCACATTTATCTGACTCATAGTTGAAGATTGATTACTCATTTTAGAATACTCATTGCGCATACATTAAGCACTCAAAAAGCATGTGTCAAAAGGTAGAGGCTCAAATTGCGTAGCAAAAAATCTCAGACTGTTTTAGCCCGCCTAAAACAAATTACTGGCACAAAAAGTGATGCCTCCCTGTCTTCTGCGCTGAAAGTCAGTCCGCAAACCCTCAGCAGCTGGAAAGGTCGAGACAGTACACCGTACTCATTATGCGTAGAAATTGCCCAGGCCCGCGGTATTTCACTTGACTGGTTGTTGCTTGGCGAAGGACCGGTCTTGCGGCTAAGCACTGCTGGCAATGCCTCAGAACAAACCCAGGAAACAATCACACGGGAAAATACAATTCTCGCGATGTGGCGATTGCTCAATGAAGAAGATCGCAACGCCATACAACATGCCCTGGAGGAAAAACGCCGCCTGCGTGAAATGGAACTCAAACTTTCAGAGATGGCGTCTATCCTGTCGACACTTCAACAGCTGCGCGAAACATAATGTTATACGCGCTTTACTTGAAGACGCGTAAGACGGGCAATATTGCCAGGACACTTGACCATGCAGTATTAACATCCATCAGCGTCGCCCTTTAAAGCGCTCAATAATTTCGCCCAGGCCAGCACCATCGACCCACTGCATGACCTTGACGCTGATAGGAATAATGATCAGCGCGCACAGAAATGCCGTTACCCCCGCAGTCAGGAAAGGCGCCAGCGGCAGCGCAACGGGGGTAAATAGATAACCGACGCCGGCCGATAGCACCCAGGAACCGATACGCTGCCAGGCCTTGAAGTCAACGCGAGTGGAAGTGACCAGCCACGCCCCAAGCGAAGCACCAAATAGCGCTTCGCCATCAATCGCGGGCAGCGTCGCGATGCCCAACCCCAACAGGAGCCCACTGATGCTGTTGTAAGCCGAATCAGTCCAGTTCATGGAGACCTCGCTCATCGACGTCGTCGATGACAATAACTCCCGACTCTATGGCTTTGAGCAAGGCGGCATGACGGGACCTGACAGCAAACTTTCGGCGAATGTTGAAGAAGTGAAAATTTATCGTGGTGGGTGAGCAATTCTGGATCCTGGCAATCTCCCAGGAAGTCTTGCCCTTGTAACACCATATTAAGGCTTGTATTTCTTTCGCTGTCAGATGGACCGGCGATACATCTCTCCCGCCTTTGGGGGCGGCACCGGCAAAAGAGTCGAGCGGTAGATGCGTTGACATAAATACTCCCTCTGCGTCAGAACACCCATCACAGGGCGTTCGCTATTGGAGGGAGATGTTGAAGACTGAACAGTAGCCAAACAACTTGCCGCAGTTGTACCGGCAAGCATTACAAAAGTGTTCGCATAACCAGCCCTAGCCGAGCACGACCAGTCGATTTGGCAGCTCGTTACGCGCATGCGTCACCGGAACATGCACCTTGAGCAACTCACCGCATGCCTCGACGCAGGTGACAAAGCCCTGCAACGTCTGGCCCTGGCGCACCTGCCGGGTAAACGCCGCGACAATCGCATCCCAATGGCTGTTGTCCAGCCGACTGGAAATACCTTCATCCACCAGGATTTCCACATAGCGCTCGGCTTCAGAGACAAAAATCAGGATTCCGGTACTGCCCGCCGTGTGATGCAGGTTCTGTTCCAGGAATTGCCGGCGCGCCAGGTTCGAGGCGCGCCAGTGACGCACCGAACGTGGAACCAGGTACGTGGTGATTTTCGGTATGCGCAATACCAGGCACAGCACGATGAAGGTGATCCATTGCACCAGCAGCAGGCTGTGCAAGGTCAGCCAACCGGTCAGGTAATGCACGATCCCCGGCAGCACCAGTGCCAGCAGGCTGGCCCAGAGCAGCGGGATGTACACATAATCGTCGGCGCGGGCCGCGAGTACGGTGACCAGTTCGGCGTCGGTATCGCGCTCGACCCGGGCAATCGCCTCGGCGACCTTGCGTTGTTCGTGTTCAGTCAGTAATGCCATGTCGTTAAATGCCTGCTCGCTATTGTTTTTTTTTGCTGTGTCATCACCAGCCGCCCGACGAACCGCCGCCACCGAAACTGCCCCCTCCACCACTGAAGCCTCCACCGCCACCGCCGCCGAAACCACCGCCACCAAAACCGCCACCGGAACCACCGGAGCCGCCGCGACCGGCCGGAAGGATACCGAGCATTTGGAAAACGAATACTGTCAGGATGAACAACAACACCAGGAATACGAACAGCCCCGGATGCCGCGACATGAAATCATCGCCCGGATCGCCGCTGGACTCGTACACAGTCGAGGGTTCGTCCAGGGGATTGCCGCCCAGTACCACCAGCATCGCTGCCACCCCGTCGCTGATGCCTTTGCTGTAATTGCCGGCCTTGAACGCCGGGGTGATGACCTGATGGATGATCACCGAACTCTGGGCGTCCGTCAGGCGATCTTCCAGGCCATAACCGACTTCGATGCGCAGTTTGCGCTCATCACGGGCAACAATCAGCAGTGCGCCGTTGTTCTTGTCTTTCTGGCCGATCCCCCAGTAACGGCCCAGTTGATAGCCGAAGTCGGCGATGTCGGTGCCCTGCAAGTCCGGCAAAGTCACGACCACAAGCTGCTCACCGGTGGCTTTTTCATGGGCCTGAAGCTGTTGCGTCAACTGCTCGCGCACCGAAGGCTCGATCATCTCGGCGTTGTCGACCACCCGCCCGGTCAGCTCCGGGAACTTCAATTGGGCCTGGACCGCCAGGGCAAACACCCATAGCAATAGCACCAGGCCGATCTTCAACGCTCGCATTGGCAACCTCATCGATCCAACCGTAGGAGCTGCCGCAGGCTGCGATCTTTTGATCTTGATCTTGAAAAGCAAAGTCAAAAGATCGCAGCCTGCGGCAGCTCCTACAGGGTTATTCATCCAGATCAGAATTTGACTTCCGGCGGCTTTTCCGACCCCGGCGTGGCCTCGAAGGTCTCGCGTTCCGGCAGACTGCTGTACAGCACGCTGTGCCACAGGCGACCGGGGAACGTGCGGATCTCGGTGTTGTATTTCTGCACCGCCAGGATGAAATCGCGCCGGGCCACGCTGATCCGGTTCTCGGTGCCTTCAAGCTGCGATTGCAAGGCCAGGAAGTTCTGGTTGGCCTTCAGGTCCGGATAGCGCTCAGACACCACCATCAGGCGGCTCAAGGCGCCGCTGAGTTGATCCTGGGCCTGTTGGTACTGCTTGAGCTTTTCCGGGTTGTCGAGTGTGGAGGCATCGACCTGGATCGAGGTGGCCTTGGCCCTGGCTTCGATCACGGCCGTCAGGGTTTCCTTCTCATGCGCGGCGTAGCCCTTCACGGTTTCCACCAGGTTGGGAATCAGGTCGGCACGGCGCTGATACTGGTTCTGCACCTGGCCCCAGGCCGCCTTGGCCTGTTCATCGAGGGTCGGTATGTTGTTGATGCCGCAGGCGGTCAGCAACGTGGCCAGCATGAGCAAGGTGGCGACCTGCAGCCTCGACCGGTAGGACTGTCGAACATTCATCAGGGTGGTACTCCCTTCATATTTCATGGAAAAAACAACCGGCGACCCTCTCGGCCGGCTCTTGGGGCATAATCGGCCGCGCCACTGGATTGCATCCGGGCAATGGGCTAAAAGATGCCCTGCGCAAAAAACGCATCGGGTATTCGGCTGCCGCTTTTCCAGGCTGCCCCCGAACAACAATAGTCGCTCCCTAAATTTTGGCTGGCCGGCATTTACATCGCCGCTTGGGCCCTTGAGAAAACTATTCATGAAGAAGCTGTGTTTGCTGGGCCTGTTCGTCAGCCTGGCCAGTCATGACGCACTGGCCGCCACGACGCCCGCACCCCTGGAGAACAAGGACGCTTTCGTCAGTAACCTGATGAAGCAGATGACCCTCGATGAAAAAATCGGCCAGTTGCGCCTGATCAGCATCGGCCCGGAAATGCCCCGGGAGCTGATTCGCAAGGAAATCGCGGCAGGCAACATCGGCGGTACGTTCAACTCGATCACCCGCCCGGAAAACCGTCCGATGCAGGACGCGGCCATGCGCAGCCGCCTGAAGATCCCGATGTTCTTCGCCTACGACGTGATCCACGGCCACCGCACCATTTTCCCGATCCCGCTGGCCCTGGCCTCGAGCTGGGACATGGACGCCATCGGCCTGTCCGGGCGCATTGCCGCCAAGGAAGCCGCGGCCGATAGCCTCGACATCACCTTCGCGCCCATGGTCGACATCTCCCGCGACCCGCGCTGGGGCCGCACTTCCGAAGGCTTCGGCGAGGACACTTACCTGGTGTCACGCATTGCCGGGGTGATGGTCAAGGCGTTCCAGGGCACGGGCGCGAACGCTGCCGACAGCATCATGGCCAGCGTCAAGCACTTCGCCCTGTATGGCGCAGTCGAAGGCGGTCGCGACTACAACGTGGTCGACATGAGCCCGGTCAAGATGTACCAGGACTACCTGCCGCCTTACCGCGCCGCGATTGACGCCGGCGCTGGCGGGGTCATGGTCGCGCTGAACTCGGTCAATGGCGTGCCGGCCACCGCCAACACCTGGTTGATGAACGACCTGTTGCGCAAGGAATGGGGCTTCAAGGGCCTGGCGGTCAGCGATCACGGAGCGATTTTCGAGCTGATCAAGCATGGTGTCGCTCGCGATGGTCGTGAGGCGGCGAAGCTGGCGATCAAGGCCGGCATCCACATGAGCATGAACGACACCCTGTACGGCAAGGAACTGCCGGGGCTGCTCAAGGCCGGCGAGATCCAGCAGAGCGACATCGACAACGCCGTGCGTGCGGTGCTGGACGCCAAGTACGACATGGGCCTGTTCAAGGACCCGTACCTGCGCATCGGCAAGGCCGAGGACGATCCGGCCGACACCTACGCCGACAGCCGCCTGCACCGTGCCGAGGCCCGAGATGTGGCCCGTCGCAGCCTGGTGTTGCTGAAGAACCAGAACGAAACCCTGCCGCTGAAGAAAACCGCGAAAATCGCCCTGGTCGGCCCGCTCGCCAAGGCGCCGATCGACATGATGGGCAGTTGGGCCGCCGCCGGTCGCCCTGCGCAATCGGTGACCCTGTTCGACGGCATGACTAACGCCCTGGGTGATAAATCGACACTGATCTACGCCCGTGGCGCCAACATCACCAGCGATCCGAAAATCCTCGGCTACCTGAACTTCCTGAACTTTGACGCGCCGGAAGTGGTGGATGACCCGCGTCCGACCAATGTGCTGATCGACGAAGCGGTGAAAGCCGCCAAGGATGCCGATGTTGTCGTTGCCGCCGTCGGCGAGTCCCGTGGCATGTCCCACGAATCGTCGAGCCGCACCGACCTGAACATCCCGGAAAATCAGCGCGAGCTGATCCGTGCCCTGAAGGCCACCGGCAAACCACTGGTGCTGGTGCTGATGAACGGCCGCCCGCTGTCGATTCTTGAAGAGAAGGAACAGGCTGACGCGATCCTGGAAACCTGGTTCAGCGGCACCGAGGGCGGCAACGCCATCGCCGACGTGTTGTTCGGCGACTACAACCCGTCGGGCAAACTGCCGATCACCATCCCGCGCTCGGTAGGCCAGATTCCGACCTACTACAATCACCTGACCATTGGCCGGCCGTTCACCCCGGGCAAACCGGGCAATTACACCTCGCAATATTTCGATGACACCACCGGGCCCCTTTACCCGTTCGGCTACGGCCTGAGCTACACCGATTTCAGCCTGTCGGATATGGCGCTGTCGTCGACCACCTTGAACAAGACCGGCAAGCTCGACGCCAGCATCACGGTGAAAAACACCGGCAAGCGTGACGGTGAAACCGTGGTGCAGCTGTATATCCAGGACGAGACCGGTTCGATGATCCGCCCGATCAAGGAGCTGAAGAACTTCCAGAAAGTCATGCTCAAGGCCGGTGAACAGAAAGTCGTGCACTTCACCATCACCGAGGATGACCTGAAGTTTTACAACACCCAGCTCAAGTACGCAGCGGAGCCGGGCAAGTTCAACGTGCAGATCGGCCTGGACTCCCAGGACGTGACGCAGCAGAGCTTCGAATTGCTCTAACCCCCGTGTACTGATCGTTCCCACGCTCTGCGTGGGAATGCCTCAAGGGACGCTCCGCGTCCAGTGACGCGGAGCGTCACGGGCTGCATTCCCACGCAGAGCGTGGGAACGATCGGGATCTACCCCCGTCGATCCAGCAGATTCACCACCAGCCGGTCCACCCACCCCCAAGCCCGCTGCTTGATCCGCTTCCACAGCGGTCGGCGTTGCCATGCCTCCAGGCTGACTTCCTGGCTTAGCGAGAAGTCCTTCACAAAGCTCGCCACCACGTCACGGGTCAATCCAGGGTCCAGCGCTTCAAGATTGGCTTCCAGGTTGAAACGCAAATTCCAGTGGTCGAAATTGCACGAGCCGATGCTCACCCAGTCATCGATCAGGACCATTTTCAGATGCAGGAAACACGGCTGGTACTCGAAAATCTTCACCCCGGACTTGAGCAGTCGCGGGTAGTAGCGATGCCCGGCGTACCGCACCGACGGGTGATCGGTGCGTGGCCCGGTCAACAGCAGCCGCACATCGACCCCGCGGGAGGCCGCGCGGCGCAGTGAACGGCGGACTTTCCAGGTCGGCAGGAAATACGGGGTCGCCAGCCAGATCCGCTTCTGCCCGCTGTTCAATGCACGAATCAGCGATTGCAGGATGTCTCGGTGCTGGCGGGCGTCGGCATAGGCGACCCGGCCCATGCCCTCGCCCATGGCCGGCACGCGGGGCAAGCGCGGAAGACCGAAATGCGAGGCCGGTCGCCAGGCGCGACGATGGCGGTTGGCGATCCATTGGCGATCGAACAGCAATTGCCAGTCGAGCACCAGCGGGCCGGTTATTTCCACCATCACCTCGTGCCACTCGCTGACGTCCTCGTTTGGCGTCCAGAACTCATCGGTTACACCGGTGCCGCCGACCACGGCCATGCTCTGGTCCACCAGCAGCAGCTTGCGGTGATCGCGGTAGAAATTGCCAACCCAGCGCCGCCAGCTCAAGCGATTGTAGAAGCGCAGTTCGACGCCGGCGGCCATGAGTCGATGGCGCAGGGTCAGGGTAAAGGCGAGGCTGCCGTAATCATCGAACAGGCAGCGCACCCGCACACCGCGTTCGGCGGCCTGGACCAGTGCCTGGACCATGGCTTCGGCGCAAGCGCCCGCCTCCACCAGGTACAGTTCCAGCTCGACCTGTTCTTCGGCGCGGGCAATCGCCACCAGCATGCGTGGGAAGAATTGCGGGCCATCGACCAGCAACTCGAAGCGATTGCCTTCACGCCAGGGAAAGATCGGGCCGGCCATGTCAACGCGCCGTGAAGATCAGTACCGCACCCACCGGCACCGACAGACTGATGGCCGACAGGTCGGCAACCTTGCGCAGCGCTTCCAGGCCCGGCGCCAGATCGAAGTCCTGGGCATTGATCACCACCGGCTCCAGCGTCACCACCTGGAAACGCCGGTCATCGAGCCGGGTAGCCAGCAGTTCGGCGTTGTAGGTGTGTTGCTTGCCGTGCAAGTCAACGGTCAGCGGCAGGCGCAATTCCAGTTGCGCACCGGGCGCGAGATCGTTGATCGGCCGCAGATCGATTTGCGTGGTGATCAGCGCTTCGGCAAAGGTCTGGATTTCGAACAGCTCCTTGCGCATGCGTTCGTCGCGCAGGGGAATGCCGCTGTTGACCGATTCGAGCTCGACTTCTACCTCGGCCTTGCCGTTGGGATCGACTTTGCCGTGCAACACCAAAAAGCGCTGCACTTCGGAAACATTGGCGTTTTTGGTGCTGACGAACGACAGCCGCGAGGATTCGCCGTCCAGATACCAGTTAGCCTGGGCCGACAGCGAAGCGCCGGCCAATAGCAGGCAGGCGAGGGTTTGGGTGACAGACCGCTTGAACATAAAAACTCGTGGGGGCAGATAAACCTGTGCTGAACCTTAACTGCCCACGAGCCAATTGCAAACTTGTAGGAGCGAGCATGCTCGCGATGGACTCAAGAGCACCACGTTTATCCTGCAACCCCGCGTTATCGTTAACGACCATCGCGAGCAGGCTCGCTCCTACAGGTTAGGCGTCAATCAAGCCATCGCCTGCTGCACATCGCCAATCGTGGCCGCCAGGCTATTGAGGTGCAGGCTCAACACCCGCTCCACCGGCGCCTGGTCCATCGGCCAGTGCAACGCCATGCTGCCGACCAGCCGACCATCGGTGTGAATCGGCAAGGCCACCGCACGAATCAGGAAGGGCAGGCGCACCGGGTATTCCCAGTAGCCTTCGGTGCGCTGGCCGAAACCTTGCTGCAATGCCTGTTCGGTGGCGCTGAACAGAGATTCGTCGCTCACCCGTTCACGCTCGGCCAGGCGCTCTACCTCATGACGTTCCAGTTCACCGAGGCAGGCCCGTCCCATGGCCGAATGAAACAGGCTGGCATGCTGGCCGACGATCTGGCAGTTGTTCGGATAGCGTTTGCGCAGCACCGAGGGGATCGCACTTTCCATCACCTCCACCCGTTCGCCATCGAAGCACGACAGGTCCGCCACCAAGCCGGTGCGTTCGCATAACTCCAGCAACAGCGGCGCGGCGCTTTCCACCAGCCGCCGCTTGAAGCGTTGCCGACTGTCACCGAACAGGCGCTTGGCACACAAACGGTAGCGCCGGTCGCTCAAGCCGCGATAGATCCAGCCCTGCTCCTGCAACGTCAGCAACATGCGCGACACCGTGGCCTTGGGCAGGCGGGTCAAATAGTGCAACTCCTCCAGGCCCAATGCCTGATGCTCACCCAGCAACTCGACGATCGCCAAAGCGCGCTCGACGGAACGTACGCTGCCGGTTTCTGCCTTGTTTTCCATGGATTCGATATCCCTAAGCCCGGATCGGATGATCGCTGCTCTCTTTTTATTAAAAAGCACAGCAAGATGCGGGCCTGCCCGAAGGTTCTACGCAGTTTGCAGACAACCGGGTGGCCGACGCGTAACCCATTGCGTTAGCTGCTCATGGGCATAAGCCAGCTGCAAAACCGCAAGGTCAGCCTGGGCCGGGCCAATGATTTGCAGGCCCATCGGCAGTCCGGCCGGGTTGAATCCCACCGGCACGTTCATGCTTGGCAAACCTGCCAGGGTCGGACCTATCACCACTTCCATCCAGCGGTGATAGGTGTCCATATCTTGCCCGCCGACCACCCGCGGCCAAGGGGTTTGTGCATCAAAAGGGAACACTTGGGCGGTGGGCAGCAGCAGGAAATCGTAACGTTCGAACAATTCGTTCAAGGCGCGATACCACTCGCTGCGGCTGACCGAGGCTTGATAGACATCGGCCGCAGTCAGGCGCAGGCCACCCTCGATTTCCCACTGGGCTTCGGGCTTGAGTTGTTCGCGCTTGCGCGGGTCGGCATACAACGCGCCGAGACTGCCGTGCACCAGCCAGTGACGGTGCACCAACCAAGTCTGCCACAGGCGTTCCATGGAGAAATCCGGCTGACAGGCTTCGACCTTGCAGCCCAGGCTTGCAAAGTCCTGCAGCGCCGACTCGCACAGGCTCATTACGCCAGGCTCCATCGGCAGATAACCGTTGTAGTCGCCCAGCCAACCCACGCGGACCTCGCTGAAGTCCCGCGCCAGCGACTGATGGAAAACCTGCGGGCACTGAGTCAATGACAATGGCACGCGAGGGTCGTACCCGGCCTGGGTCCCGAGCAAACGCGCGACATCGGTGACGGTGCGGCCCATCGGCCCCTCGGTGGCCAGTTGCTGGACAAACACCTCCGGCTGCGGGCCATGCGGCACGCGGCCCTGGGACGGACGCAAACCAAACACGTTATTGAACGCCGCCGGATTGCGCAGCGAGCCCATCATGTCACTGCCGTCGGCTACCGGCAGCATGCGCAACGCCAGCGCCACCGCCGCCCCGCCGCTGCTGCCACCGGCAATCAACGACGGGTCGTAGGCATTGGTGGTGGTGCCGAACACGCTGTTGTAGGTCTGCGAGCCGAGGCCGAATTCCGGCACGTTAGACTTGCCGATGATGATCGCGCCGCAATCACGAACCCGCGCCACACTGATGGCGTCGTGCTGTGGAATGTGTTCGGCGAACAGCGTTGATCCCATGCTCGTGCGCAACCCGGCGGTGGCCGCCAGGTCCTTCACCGCTTGCGGCATACCGTGCATCCAGCCCCGGGACTGGCCCTGGTCCAGTTGTCGGTCGCAGGCGTCGGCCTCTGCCAGCAGCTCCTCGGCAGGTCGCAGCGACACCAGCGCATTGACCTGCGGATTGAAGCGCTCGATCTGCGCCAGATAGGCCTGCATCACTTCACGGCAGGACACCTCGCGAGCGTGGATGGCCTGGGACAACGCATCGGCGTCCATTTCAACAATCGGATTCATGCTCAAGGTTTCACCCCAAGGTTAAGTGCAACGGATCGCTTTGCCCGTGGTGCTTCCTGCATGCAGTAAGTGCCCAACAGCGTCAGCACGCAAGCGAACAATACGTAGAACGAAGGCGCCACCGGTGTCGCCAACACCTTGCTCAACCAGGTGACGATCAGCGGAGCAAAACCGCCGAACACCATGACCGCAACGTTATAGGCCACCGACACGCCAGTGGAGCGCACTTCAATCGGAAACTGCTCGGCCAGCGCCGTCGGTGCCGGACCAAAGAAGCCGCCAATCGAACTGCACAACAACAGTTGCATCACCAGCAAGCGCTCCACCGAGGGCGCCGCCGCGACCCACACGTACAGCGGATACACCATCAGGAAAAATGCCAGGGTGAAAGCCATCAACACCGGACGGCGACCAAGACGGTCCGACAATGCGCCAGACAGCGGAATCACCACGGTCATCACCGCCACCGCGAGCATTTGCACCAGCAGCACCTGATCCAGCGGCAAGCCGAGGTTTTTGTGGGCGAAGGTCGGCATGTTCACCAGCACCACGTAGAACGACACCGTCGCGCCGCACGCCAGGCCCATCGACACCAGGATGGCGCGACGATGTTCGCGGATCACTTGCAGCAAACCCGGGCTCGCGCCTTTGGCTTGTTTGCGTGCCTCGAGGAATTCTTCCGGTTCCTCCATGTGCTTGCGAATCCACAGGCCGACCGGCCCGATCAACAGGCCGATCATGAACGGAATCCTCCAGCCCCAGCTGTCCAGGGCTTCGGGGGTCAGCAGATGGGTGAACAACGCCACCATCCCTGCCCCGGAAAACACCGCCAGGCATTGCCCCACCAACTGCCACGAACCGTACAACCCCTTGCGGTGCGCTGGCGCGCTTTCCACCAGGAACGCCGTGGCACTGGCGTATTCGCCGCCGGTGGCAAAACCCTGGAGCATCCGCGCCACTACGATCAACAACGGGGCGCCCATGCCGATAGCGGCGTAGTTCGGCGCGAAGGCGATCAGCGCGATCGACACGGTCATCAAGCGGATAATCATCTGCATCGCCGCCTTGCGGCCTTTGCGGTCCGAATACATGCCTAGCAGGATGCCGCCCACGGGGCGCATGAAAAACCCGACGCCGAACGTCGCCAGGGCCATCAGTAACGACGCATATTCGTCTTCGGACGGAAAAAACTGTCGGGCAATGATGCTCGCCAGAAAGCCGTAAACAATGAAGTCATACCATTCCAGCGCGTTGCCGATCACGGCAGCGACCACCTGCCGGGTGCGCGAAACACCTGTGCTCGAAGTGTGCATGGGGAACTCTCCAATAACCTGTTGGGTGATGCCGGGCGCGACTCGACGCGCCCGGTCCAGCGGCAGTAGAAAGTGAAAGGGTCAGGCCGGCTTGAGCCAGCTCTCGGTCAGCGCGCCCCAATACGCAGCCCCGGTCAGCAGGATGTCGTCGTTGAAGTCGTAGGCGGGGTTGTGCACCATCGGCCGCGACACGCCGTTGCCGATGAACAGGTAGGCGCCGGGGCAGCGTTGCAGCATCCAGGCGAAGTCCTCGCTGCCCATCAGTTTTGGGGTGTTGCCATCGACGGCATCGGCACCGACCAGCTCGACGCCGATTTGCCGGGCGAATTCGGTTTCGGCGGCGTGGTTGACCAGTACAGGGTAAGCCGGACGGTGTTCGATTTTCGAACTGCAACCGAAGCTTTGCGCCTGGGATTGGATGATCGCGCGCACTCGGTCGAGGGTCTGCTCACGCACCTGGGCGTTCAGCGCGCGCAGGCTCAGGCGCAGGATCGCCTGCTGGGGGATGACGTTGGCCGCCTCCCCGGCTTGCAATGCACCGACCGTCACCACCGCCGCCTGCTGCGCATCGATGTTGCGCGCGACCACGGTTTGCAGGGCCATGACCACGCTGGCCGCCGCCACCAATGGGTCTACCGCCAGATGCGGCATCGAGCCGTGCCCGCCGACGCCTTCGAGGGTTACGGTGAGCAAATCCTGCGAAGCCATCATCGGCCCTTCGCGAAACCCCAGGTGCCCCGCTGGCAAGCCCGGCATGTTGTGCATGCCGAACAGTGCGTCGCAAGGGAAACGTTCGAGCAGGCCATCGGCGAGCATTGCTTCGGCGCCGCCCTGGCCTTCTTCGGCTGGCTGGAAAATCAGGGTCAGCGTGCCATCGAACTGGCGAGTCGCCGCCAGGTAGCGCGCTGCGCCCAACAACATCGCGGTGTGGCCATCGTGTCCACAGGCGTGCATGCAGCCCTGATGCCGGCTGCTGTAGGCCGCCCCGGTGTTCTCGATGATCGGCAGTGCATCCATGTCGGCACGTATCCCCAACTTGCGCGGGCTGCTGCCGTTGCGCAGGACGCCGACTACGCCGGTCTTGCCGATACCTGTGTGAACCTCGTAGCCCCATTCTTCGAGAGACCTGGCGACCAGCGCCGAGGTGCGACTTTCCTCGAAACCGAGTTCCGGATGGGCGTGGATATCCTGTCGGGTGGCATGCAGGTCGCTGGCGACGTCGTTGAGCCAGGCAAGGATGTGCTGATGTCGGGTCATGTCGAATGTCCTCGGGCCGGGTGTATTCCCGTTCTTTTTGTTCGCTGTGATTGCGCGACGTATCAACGGCAGGTCGCGTTCGCCACCAGATAACCGCGAGTCGCGCGCGAGGACAATCGAATGTGGTTCCACTGGATGGAACCTGGTGGCCGATCAATTGAAATTCGCCCAATACCCTGTGGGAGCGAGCCTGCTCGCGAATGCTCTACCAGTCCCACTGCTTGCGTTGAGTCTGCCGACGCTTTCGCGAGCAGGCTCGCTCCCACGGGTGTTGTGTGTGGCGTCAGGGGTTCAAGCGGCAGCCCTGGCGTTCACCGATCCAGGCTGCACGATTAGTGCGCCCCATGCCGCTGACGGTGATGCGCTTGTTGGGGGCGTCATCGTAAAAACCGCTGGTGGGCAACCACTGCTTTACATAGCTGAGGCAATACTCGGTGTCGTTACCCATCACATAGCGGCATGAGCAATATTCTTTCGCAGTGTATGCACTGATTATGTCGGGGAACGCCATCAGCGCCACTCGCTCATGCCAGCCCCAGCCTACCAAGGCGAGCAACAGGACCAGCAGCAGCGCACTGAAAGGACGGCGACGAATGAAGCTGCTCATGGCTGCTCACTCCCGGCAAACGCCTCAAGCGCAAGCCTGAGCAATTCATTGTGCCGATAGCTGCCGTCGCGATCATCGCCGTAGCGGACGATCACCAGGTTCGCGCCAGGAATCACGTACATCGCCTGCCCCCAGTGGCCCAGCGCAGCGAAGGTGTCGGCAGGTGCATCGGGCCAGGGTCGGGCGCCACCGCCTGTTGCACGATTGAGCCACCAGTGGCCGCCGGGAACCGCCTCATCCTGATTGGCGCGATAGCCAATGAAGGGCTCGCGATTGAAAACAACCCAGTCTTTGGGTAGCAGTTGTTTATCGCCCCAGCGACCGTCTCGCGCCATCAACAGACCGATGCGAGCCAGATCCCGAGCGGTGAGGTAGGCATAGGACGAGGCGACGAACGTTCCCGTAGCGTCGGTTTCCCAAACCGCGCTACGAATGCCCAATGGCTCGAACAACGCACTCCACGGATAGTTCGGGTAGCGCTCTGCACCAACGATGTTTTTCAGCGCGGCGGACAGTAGATTGGTGTCGCCACTGGAATAGCGAAACGCCTGCCCCGCTGCTGCGTACGAGTGGTGATCGGCCGTGAAGGCAGCCATGTCCGAGTGACCACGGGTGTAGAGCATGGCCACCACCGACGACTTCAACGGTGCGTATTCGTAGTCTTCCTGCCAGTCGATGCCGGAGGCCCAGTGCAGCAGGTCGGCCATGGTCAGGTCCGGGTGTTTTTCCAGTGGCGGGTAAAATTTGGCCACCGGGTCCTCGAGCCTGAACCGGCCATCGCCATAAGCTACGCCGAGGACCGTGGCCATCAGGCTTTTGCTGATGGACCAGGTGAGATGCGGCGTCTGGGCATTGGTCGGGCCGGCGTAGCGTTCGTAGATCAACTGGCCGTCGCGGATGACGAGCAAGGCGTCGCTGCGAATGCCTCGGCGGGTGGTGTCGTCGCGGGGTGGGAAGGCATATGCCTCTAGTGCTTGAAGCGCCGGACCGGTGATGGCTGGCCCTGTGGGCCATTGCTCAGTGGGCCAGTCTTCAGCGTGGGCCGGGAGACTGAGCAACAGCATGAAAAACAGGAACAGGCCTTTGGGCATGGCGGGGGCTCGTGGCGATGAACCTGCTGAGCCTAGTCGAGGTTGATGACAGTTCCGGGATTTGTGTTGTTACTGCGACCGCCTTCGCGAGCAAGCCCGCTCCCACATTTAACCGGGTTCCCAGAATGATTGCGATCAAATGTGGGAGCGGGCTTGCTCGCGAAGGCGTCAGTCAATTCAGCGAAGATCCGGATAGTGCCTTGGCCAACCGCTTGCCCCTGGCCCCGGCCGCCAGATCCAGTACCGCCTGATCGCGCTGCCACATCGCCGCCCACTGTGGCGGGCCCTCGGCCAGCGCTGCGTTGATCTCACCCTTGAGCCCCTCGAACTGCGCAAACAGACCACCGAGCAACACATGCCCCGCCGGACTGACGGGAGGATGTCGACTGACCTCCGCACACCCGGCCAGCAGCGCCAGCAAGCGCAACTGCAAGGCTTGCGGCCAGTCACTGTCCTGGCCAACGCCGTACAGCCAGGCGGTCATGGCACTCAAGACATAGATGTCTTCCAGGGTCCGGAATGGCTTGACGTACGCATCCCAGCCATCCCCCGCGAGCAATTCGCACAATGCATTGTCGAGAAATAGCCGGCCATGGCTGATGTCCGGCATCAACGGAATCGGCGGCAGTTTTTCCACCCGCACGCCCGGTTCATCGGGGTAGACCACCGCCAGGCTCAGGCGCGGAGCTTCGCCTTGCTGTTCGCTGCGGGCGGCAATCAGCAGCCAGTCGGCGGCATCGCCTGCAGTGACGAAATCCTTGCGTCCGCTCAAGCGCAAATCGTGCAGACGGGTTTGCATGTCAGCCACCCGCAGGCTGCGTTGCTCGGTCGCGCACAGTGCGCCAAGGCTCAACGGCGCGCTTGGCCACAGCATGCGCAACGCCGCCTGATAGCCCACCAGGAATGCCAGCCCCGGCGTCGCCATCAAGCGTGCACCGACCACGGCCAGTTCAAACGGGGCGACGTTACCCAGCTGCTGCAACAACGTTGCGAACCCCTCGCCCAGATCCGGATTGGCGGGCAAGCGAGCGTGGCGGTTCAACAGGGTTTGCCAGGGCATAAGAGGCTCCTTGTGGGCTGTCATACAAGCATCACCAAAGCTTAACGGCGATGACACCGGGGCTACATAGCCTGACTTTGCACAACACGGCTGGATAAAGAAAGTCGATTCGCTGTAACCCCAAGACGGGAGAGCAGCCCGCACGGAGATTCGCCATGACTCAGATCGCACGCATCAGCGACACCGGCAACGAACGCCGCCTGCAAGCCGAACGCCTGGTCGGCGCCGAGGCTTTGCAGGAAGCCCAGGCCCTGCGCTTCAACGTGTTCAGCGGCGAGTTCAACGCCAAGCTCAAGGGCGCGGAATTGGGTCTGGACATGGACGACTATGATGTTCACTGCGTTCACATCGGCGTGCGTGACCTGAACACCGGGCGCCTGGTGGCGACCACCCGGCTGCTCGACCATACCGCCGCCAGCAGCCTGGGCAAATTCTACAGCGAAGAAGAATTCAGCCTGCACGGGCTCGTTCACCTCAAAGGCCCGATCCTGGAAATCGGTCGCACCTGCGTCGACCCGGCCTACCGCAATGGCGGTACCATCGCCGTGCTCTGGGGCGAACTGGCCGAAGTCCTGAACCAGGGCGGATACAGTTACTTGATGGGTTGCGCAAGCATTCCGATGCAGGACGGCGGGATCCAGGCCCACGCAATCATGCAGCGCCTGCGTGAACGCTACCTGTGCACCGAACACTTGCGGGCGGAACCGAAAAAGCCGCTGCCCACCCTGGACATTCCCTCGAACGTGATCGCCGAAATGCCGCCACTGCTCAAGGCCTACATGCGCCTGGGCGCGAAGATCTGCGGCGAGCCGTGCTGGGACGAAGATTTCCAGGTGGCCGATGTGTTCATCCTGCTCAAGCGCGACGAACTCTGCCCGCGTTACGCCAAACACTTCAAGGCGGCTGTCTGATGAGTCGCTTGCGCGTGTACGCGCGAATCGCCCGGGTGCTTCTGGTGGTCGCGCTCGGCCTGAGCATGGCCAGCGTATTCGGTATGTTCGAACGCCTGGGGCTGGCTCACTCGATGGAACGCCGCCAGCGCTGGTCGCGGTTTTTCATGGCACGCCTGAGCAACTCCTTGCCCTTCGACGTGACCCTGCACGGTGAGTTGCCCAAGACGCCAATGCTCTGGGTCAGCAACCACGTGTCCTGGACCGACATCCCGCTGTTGGGAATGCTCACGCCGCTGTCGTTCCTGTCCAAGGCCGAAGTGCGCACCTGGCCGGTGGCGGGCTGGTTGGCGGCCAAGGCCGGCAGCCTGTTTATCCGTCGCGGTTCGGGTGACAGCCAGTTGATCCGCAAACAGATGACGCGCCACCTGCAACAGGCACATCCGCTGCTGATGTTCCCGGAAGGCACGACTACCGATGGCCGTTCGCTGCGCACCTTTCACGGTCGCCTTCTGTCGGCGGCGATCGACTCCGAGGTGAAACTGCAACCGGTGGCGATTCGTTATGTGCGCAACGGTGAACCCGACACACTGGCACCGTTCATTGGCGATGATGATTTGCTGTCGCACCTGATGCGCTTGTTTGCCAACGACCGCGGCGCGGTGGAGATTCATCTGCTCAAGCCGATCCCATGCGAAGGCCGCGAACGTGCTGCGCTGGCGTTCGAAGCGCAGCAGGCGGTGCAGAAGGCATTGTTTGGCGAAGTGGCGAAACCTGCTGAACCACGGCGTGCCGGCGAACTGATCGCCGCCTGAAAGAAAAAGATCGCAGCCTTCGGCAGCTCCTACACCGGATCAATGTAGGAGCTGCCGAAGGCTGCGATCTTTTGATCTTGGCTACATCTGTTGCAGAGCAAAATCCTGCAGCTGCGGATAGAACAACCGGAAATCCTCGCTCAACGGCTCATACAACACGCGCAACTCCTGCATCGCCGCCGCCAGTTCCTCCGGTCGGGTCAAGCGTCGAGAAATCCCCCGCAATACCTGCTCCAGCACTTCGAATTCCCGATAAGACCCCAACCAGTCATGGGCCACCATGTGCGGCGCGATTGTCGCCAGGCGATCCGGCAGTTCAGGTTGGGCGGACAACACCCGGTACACGTCCGAGGTGAACAGTTCCAGCGGCTGATCCGCGTACAGCGTCCAGTCCCGGGCCAGGCAATGATCAAAAAATACATCAAGCACGATTCCGGCATAACGCCGGCGCGTCAGGGAAAACCTCGACAACGCGACATCCACCAGCGGATGGCGATCGGTAAATACGTCGATGCTGCGATGCAGCTGGATGGCCGTTTCGATTTCCGGATCGAACTGCCCCTGCAGCCGTCCCTTGACGAAATCGCCATAGAGACTGCCGAGCAATTGACCGGGACGATGGCCACCGAGGTGAAGATGTGCGAGATAGTTCATGGGCGCAGCTTAGCACTGTGCCCTTGACCCTATACAATCCTCGTATCGTTATAACCCGATATATCGATTTACTCGGTCATCAGATCGAAATCATATTGGTATATCGCGAAATACCGATTTAAAGTTCGCTTCATCGCGATATAGCGTTTTACTAATCACGAGCCCCCGACCATGAACCTTGACCTCGACGAAATAATAAAAGCCCTGGCGCACCCAGTACGGCGAGACATCCTGCACTGGCTCAAAGACCCGACCGTCGAATTCCCCGACCAGTCCCACAGTAACGAGCACGGCGTTTGCGCCGGGCAGATCGATCAACGTTGCGGCCTGTCGCAGTCCACGGTGTCGGCACACCTGGCGACCCTGCAACGCGCCGGCCTGATCAGCAGCCGCAAGGTCGGCCAGTGGCACTTTTTCAAACGTAACGAGGAAACCATCCAGGAGTTCCTCAAAGTCTTCAGCAAAGAGCTCTGACCCTTTACGTCAGCCAGCCGACAAGGAATCCACCCATGCCCCTCTCGCTACTCATATTGGCGTTAAGCGCCTTCGCCATCGGCACCACCGAGTTCGTCATCATGGGCTTGCTGCCCGATGTGGCGGCCGACCTCGGTGTGTCGATCCCCGGTGCCGGCTGGCTGGTAACCGGTTACGCCTTGGGCGTGGCCATTGGTGCGCCATTCATGGCACTGGCCACCGCCCGGCTGCCGCGCAAGGCCGCCCTGGTAGCGTTGATGGGCATTTTCATTGTCGGTAACCTGCTTTGCGCGGTAGCCAGTGACTACAACGTGCTGATGTTTGCCCGAGTGGTGACCGCCCTGTGCCATGGTGCGTTCTTCGGCATCGGTTCGGTGGTGGCGGCAGGCCTGGTGCCCGCCAACAAGCGCGCCTCGGCCGTGGCCTTGATGTTCACCGGCCTGACCCTGGCCAACGTCCTCGGCGTACCGCTGGGCACCGCGCTCGGCCAACAGGCCGGCTGGCGCTCGACTTTCTGGGCGGTGACCGTGATCGGCGTAATCGCATTGATCGGCCTGATCCGCTTCCTGCCGGCCAACCGCGATGAAGAAAAACTCGACATGCGCGCCGAATTGCGCGCCCTCAAAGGCGCCGGTATCTGGTTGTCCCTGAGCATGACGGCACTGTTCGCCGCCTCTGTATTCACCCTGTTCACTTACGTAGCGCCACTGCTGGGCGAAGTCACCGGTGTCTCGCCCCGTGGCGTGACCTGGACCTTGATGCTCATCGGCCTGGGTTTGACCGTCGGCAACATCATCGGTGGCAAGCTGGCGGACAAAGGCCTGGCGGCAACCCTGATCGGCGTCTTCATCGCCATGGCCGTGGTCTCCACCGTACTGACCTGGACCAGCGTCGCGCTGATCCCGACCGAAATCACCCTGTTCCTCTGGGCCACCGCGTGTTTCGCCGCCGTGCCTGCCCTGCAAGTCAACGTGGTGACCTACGGCAAGGCGGCACCGAACCTGGTCTCGACCCTGAACATCGGCGCCTTCAACGTCGGCAACGCATTGGGCGCCTGGGTCGGTGGCAGCGTCATCGCCCACGGTTTCGGCCTGACCAGCGTGCCTCTCGCGGCAGCGGCCCTCGCGGTACTCGCCCTGCTGGCGACCCTGATCACTTTCCGTCAGAGCGGTGACCCCGAACTGGCCCCCGTTACCAACTGATCTTCACAAGAGAGCTATTTCATGACGACTATTTTCGATCCGATCAAACTGGGCGACCTCGAGCTGGCTAACCGCATCATCATGGCCCCGCTGACCCGCTGCCGCGCCGACGAAGGCCGTGTGCCCAACGCGTTGATGGCCGAATATTACGTACAACGCGCTTCGGCTGGCCTGATCCTCAGCGAAGCCACTTCGGTCACCCCGATGGGCGTCGGCTACCCGGACACCCCGGGCATCTGGTCCAACGACCAGGTGCGCGGCTGGACCAACGTCACCAAGGCGATCCACGGCGCGGGCGGCAAGATCTTCCTGCAACTGTGGCACGTCGGCCGGGTGTCCCACGAGTCGTACCTGAATGGCGAAAAACCGGTCGCCCCAAGCGCCATCCAGCCTAAAGGCCACGTCAGCCTGGTGCGTCCACTGGCCGATTACCCAACGCCCCGCGCGCTGGAAACCGCTGAAATCGCCGACATCGTCGACGCTTACCGCGTGGGTGCCGAAAACGCCAAGGCCGCCGGTTTTGATGGCGTGGAAATCCACGGCGCCAACGGCTACCTGCTCGACCAGTTCCTGCAAAGCAGCACCAACCAGCGCACCGACCAATACGGCGGTTCCGTGGAAAACCGTGCCCGGCTGTTGCTGGAAGTGACCGATGCCGCGATCGAGGTCTGGGGCGCCGGCCGTGTCGGTGTGCACCTGGCACCTCGCGCCGACTCCCATGACATGGGTGACGACAACCTGGCCGAAACCTTCACCTACGTCGCTCGCGAACTGGGCAAACGCGGCATCGCCTTCATCTGCTCGCGCGA
The DNA here is from genome assembly GCF_058791355.1 of Pseudomonas sp. EB271-G4-1. NCBI lineage: Bacteria > Pseudomonadati > Pseudomonadota > Gammaproteobacteria > Pseudomonadales > Pseudomonadaceae > Pseudomonas > Pseudomonas sp. EB271-G4-1. The sequence goes on along the minus strand of NZ_JBYTEO010000003.1, from coordinate 162,817 downwards.
AAAAGAAGGCGCCGACAGCCTGGGACCGCAAATCAAGGAAGCCTTCGGTGGCCCGTACATCATCAACGAACGCTTTACCAAGGACAGCGCCAATGCCTGGCTGGCGAGCGGCAAGGCTGATGCAGTCGCCTTCGGTGTGCCATTCATTGCCAACCCGGACTTGCCGGCGCGCCTGAAAGCGGATACGCCGCTCAACGAGGCTCGTCCGGAGCTGTTCTACGCCAAGGGCCCGGTGGGATACATCGACTACCCGACGCTGTAAGTTTCATAGCTTGAAACGCAAAAGCCCCGACTCGAAAGCGCCGGGGCTTTTTTATTAAAATAACTTTCGAGCACACTAAAAAAGCATTCAACACACATCCAGACATCATCCACCTCTTCCGGCACGCACCACCAATACAGATAATAAATTTTCCACAGACAGCTGTACTCCTCATAACTAAGACAAAACTTTATCGAAAGGAATCGACATGAACACCAGTGAAGACACTGACAACGAAGTTAACCAACCCTACGACCAATTGTTCGCGTTCTTTAAAGCTACCTCTATCGGTATTCTTTACCAGCTTTCGCCGCACCTGCTCAGCGAGGAATACCAGGCCATGCTGGACGATCTGGTAGGCAAGGCCAAGGTGGAGCTGATTGATTTGCTGGAAGAAGCGGAATATACGAACGCGCTGAATCAAAAAATCGAACAATGGCGAAATCAGAAAAGGGGTCCAAAACATACGCGTGTGATTGTCAAAATCATCAATAACACGTCTCATACATTCGGTATTGCCCAGACCAGCTTACCCATGAGCAAGGCAGAGCGCGAATCGTTCCAGACGCCCACCCAAGGACAAACTGCATTTAAATGCGACTTTGACTATAGCTATGCCTACCCCTGGCCTAAAAACAAAATCATGTTCAATCAGTTTATAGACTTCGTCGATAATCATATCGGAGTCCGCTTCGATCTGGGCATGATCATGAATACGTCATTTGGCGTTCATACGCCAACGCTCAGGCCAAGTGTAAAAAACACCGTCACGTCGATTGGCTCATCCAGTATCAAGTGCTCGACCACAACCACTCGAATGGGTGATGAGGCGCCCTTCGACTTCGAGGTAGAAATCATCCTGGGCTGATGGTGGCCAATCCGCCGGTTCGACAAGCGTGGTCAGCCAGGGCATTTGTCACGCGAGTGTTCACCTCTGCGTCTGAGCCTGCCTTACTACCCACGACACAAATTCCCTACAAAATACGAAACTCGCTACCTTTCAACCTGGCACGCGTACGTATATAAAAGCATGCCATCGCGAACAGACGAGCGCTGAAGGATCAGCGCTCGCCTCCAATTCTACATATTGTTTCATTTGCGCAGACTGGGGCTCAAGCGCAGCATGTCCAACCCGGTTTCAACCCAACGCTCTGCGTCAAGGTGCAGTTGAAAACTGTCGGGCGCCAGCAGCCACTGGTACAGGATGCCATCGATATAGGCATGCAGGCTGATGGCCGCGCGAGCCGTGTCGAGGTTTTCCGGCAATTGCCCGCGATTCACGGCGTTACTCAAGGCCAGGTCGATCTGTACATTGCAGTCCAGGCTGGCCGCCACACGCTGAAGGCGCAGGTCGCACATTTCATCGGTGAACTCGCACTTATGAAACAGAATTTCGTTGATGCGTCGGGTTTTCGGGTCCAAAGCAACTTGATGAAACAAATGAATCAACAGCTTGCGCATGCAGCCCAAGGGGTCGAGTTCGTCCGCGTCTACGCTGGCCTTGGCCATTTCATCCAGAGGCTCGTGCAGGGTGTCGAGCATGGCCTGCACCAGATCCGCCTTGTTGCTGAAATGCCAGTAGATAGCCCCACGAGTGACGCCGGCCAGGGTCGCGATATCCGCCAGTGTCGTGCGCGCCACGCCCCTTTCAAAAAAGGCTTTTTCTGCCGCCTCAATTATCTGGCTGCGGGTTTCTTGAGCTTCCTCTTTGGTACGACGGACCATGGCAGTACAACCTCAATCAGGATGCTTCAGCGATGTCTGGATATCAGCTGAATAAAAGCGGGGCGAGTGCTCTTGGGTATCGTCCCCGGGCCTACAATTCGAACCTTGCGACGGCGTTTGTAACGGAATGGGTACGTGACCAAGGTATTTACAAACAGCCATGAACGTAAGTATATTCCTTAGCATGCTACTTATCCACTCGGCCCCCACTTTTTAACCTTCAATTTTTTCTTGTGCGTTTGTTTCGCGCCTGACCCGAGGATTTTCATGCAATTCAAGCCAGCTGTTACCGCTCTGGTCGCCGCCGTCGCCCTGGCATCGCTGCTCAGCGGATGTAAAAAAGAAGAGGCCCCTCCGGCCGCACCACCGCCTCAGGTCGGCGTCGTCACTCTGCAGACGCAAACGTTTACGTTGACGTCCGATCTGCCGGGTCGCACCAGTGCATTCCGCATTGCCGAAGTGCGCCCACAGGTCAACGGCATCATTCTCAAGCGTCTTTTCAAGGAAGGCGGCGACGTCAAGGCCGGTCAGCAGCTGTATCAGATCGATCCATCGGTTTATGACGCTACGCTCAAAAGCGCCGAAGCCAACTTGCGTTCGACCAAGTCGATCTCTGACCGCTACAAGCAACTGGTCGACGAACAGGCCGTGAGCCGCCAGGAATACGACACCGCCGTGGCCAATCGCCTGCAATCGGAAGCCGCACTGCAAACGGCCCAGATCAACGTGCGCTACACCAAGGTCTATGCGCCGTTGACCGGTCGGATCGGTCGCTCGTCGGTCACCGAAGGTGCACTGGTCAGCAACGGCCAGGCCGAAGCGATGGCGGTGATCCAACAGCTGGACCCGATCTACGTCGACGTCACCCAGTCTTCGGTCGAGCTGCTTACGCTGCGCCGCGAACTGGAAAGCGGTCGTCTGCAAAAAGCCGGCGACAACGCCGCGAAAGTCAAACTGACCCTCGAGGATGGCAGCCAGTACAAGCTCGACGGCAAGCTGGAGTTCTCCGAGGTCTCGGTTGACCAGACCACCGGCTCTGTGACCCTGCGCGCCGTGTTCCCGAACCCTGACCACACCCTTCTGCCGGGCATGTTCGTGCACGCCCAGTTGCAGGCAGGCGTGAACAGCGCCGCGATCCTGGCGCCGCAACAAGGCGTCACCCGCGACCTCAAAGGCATGCCGACCGCGCTGGTCGTAGGTCCCGACAACAAGGTCGAACTGCGTCAGCTCAAGGCTAACCGCACCGTCGGCAACCAATGGCTGATCGAAGACGGCCTGAAGGCCGGCGATCGCCTGATCACCGAAGGCCTGCAATTCGTCAAGCCGGGCATCGAAGTCAAGCCCACTGACGCCACCAACGTCGGCACAAAAAACCCGGCCCCCGCCAAGCCAGCTGAGCAGGCTTCCAACGGCCAAGGGGAGTAATCCATGTCCAGATTCTTCATCGACCGTCCGATCTTCGCCTGGGTAATCGCCCTGGTGATCATGCTGGTCGGGGCTCTATCGATCCTCAAGTTGCCGATCAACCAATACCCGAGCATTGCGCCTCCAGCCATCGCCATTTCCGTGACCTACCCGGGCGCTTCTGCGCAAACCGTGCAGGACACCGTGGTCCAGGTGATCGAGCAGCAGCTAAACGGTATCGACAATTTGCGTTATGTGTCTTCGGAAAGTAACTCCGATGGCACCATGACCATTACCGCGACCTTCGAGCAAGGCACCAACTCCGATACCGCGCAGGTCCAGGTCCAGAACAAGCTGAACCTGGCCACCCCGCTGTTGCCGCAGGAAGTGCAGCAACAAGGTATCCGCGTGACCAAGGCAGTGAAGAACTTCCTGCTGGTCATCGGCGTGGTGTCGCGTGACGGCAGCATGACCAAGGACGACCTGTCCAACTACATCGTGTCCAACATGCAGGACCCGATCTCGCGGACCGCCGGCGTCGGCGACTTCCAGGTATTCGGCTCCCAGTACGCCATGCGCATCTGGCTCGACCCGGCAAAGTTGAACAACTTCAACCTGACCCCGATCGATGTCAAAACCGCCATCGCCGCACAGAACGTCCAGGTCTCGTCCGGCCAGCTCGGCGGCCTGCCCGCCCTGCCCGGCACGCAGCTGAACGCGACGATCATCGGCAAGACCCGCCTGCAGACCGCCGAGCAATTCGAAAAGATCCTGCTCAAGGTCAACAAGGACGGCTCCCAGGTTCGCCTCAGGGATGTCGCCAGCGTCGGCCTGGGTGGTGAGAACTACAGCATCAACGCCCAGTTCAACGGCGCCCCGGCGTCCGGCCTGGCCGTGAAACTGGCCACTGGCGCCAACGCCCTGGATACCGCCAAGGCCCTGCGCACGACCATCGACAACCTCAAGCCGTTCTTCCCCGAAGGGATGGAAGTGGTGTTCCCGTACGACACCACGCCGGTGGTGACCGAATCGATCAAGGGCGTGGTTCACACCCTGGTCGAAGCGGTCGGGCTGGTGTTCCTGGTGATGTTCCTGTTCCTGCAGAACTTCCGCGCCACCATCATCACCACGATGACGGTACCGGTGGTATTGCTCGGTACATTCGGGATCCTCGCGGCAGCCGGTTTCAGCATCAATACCCTGACCATGTTCGGTATGGTGCTGGCCATCGGCTTGCTGGTGGACGATGCCATCGTCGTGGTGGAAAACGTCGAACGGGTGATGAGCGAAGAAGGCCTGTCGCCCAAGGAAGCAACCAAGAAATCCATGGGGCAGATCCAGGGAGCACTGGTCGGTATCGCCCTGGTGCTGTCGGCGGTGCTGTTGCCAATGGCCTTCTTCAGCGGCTCCACCGGTGTGATCTACAAGCAATTCTCGATCACCATCGTCTCGGCCATGGCCCTGTCGGTACTGGTGGCCCTGATCTTCACGCCAGCGCTCTGCGCCACCATGCTCAAGGCTATTCCGAAGGGCGAGCACCACACCCCGAAACGCGGTTTCTTCGGCTGGTTCAACCGCAACTTCGACCGTGGTGTCAAAAGCTACGAGCGTGGCGTCGGCAGCATGCTGACGCACAAGGCGCCGTACCTGCTGGCCTATATCATCATCGTCGTTGGCATGATCTGGCTGTTCACCCGCATTCCAACCGCGTTCCTGCCGGAAGAAGACCAGGGCGTATTGTTCGCCCAGGTACAGACCCCCGCCGGATCAACGTCCCAGCGCACCCAGGTGGTCGTGGACGAAATGCGTGAATTCCTGCTGCGTCCGGGCAAGGATGGCGGTGAAGGCGACGCGGTGAACTCGGTGTTTACCGTGACCGGCTTCAACTTCGCCGGCCGTGGCCAAAGCTCGGGCATGGCGTTCATCATGCTGCGCCCATGGGAAGACCGTAACGCCGACAACAGCGTGTTCAAGGTCGCAGCCCGTGCCCAGCAGCACTTCTTCACCTTCCGTGACGCCATGGTGTTTGCCTTCGCGCCACCGGCGGTACTGGAATTGGGTAACGCCACCGGTTTCGACGTGTTCCTGCAGGACCGCGCCGGTATCGGTCACGACAAGCTGATGGAAGCCCGTAACCAGTTCCTCGGCATGGCGGCGCAAAGCAAGATCCTGACTCAAGTGCGTCCGAACGGCTTGAACGATGAGCCGCAATACCAGCTGGAAATCGACGACGAGAAGGCCAGTGCCCTGGGCATTACCATCGCCGACATCAACAACACCCTTTCGATCGCCCTGGGCAGTAGCTACGTCAACGACTTCATCGACCGCGGTCGTGTGAAGAAGGTTTACGTGCAAGGACAGCCCGGTGCGCGCATGAGTCCTGAGGACTTGCAAAAGTGGTACGTGCGCAACAGCGTCGGCACCATGGTTCCGTTCTCGGCGTTCGCCAAGGGTGAGTGGATCTACGGATCGCCAAAACTGGCCCGTTACAACGGCGTGGAAGCGGTGGAAGTCCTCGGCGCCCCGGCACCGGGTTACTCCACCGGTGAAGCCATGGCCGAAGTCGAGGCCATCGCCAAGAAACTGCCGGCCGGCGTCGGTATTTCCTGGACCGGCCTGTCCTACGAGGAACGTCTGTCGGGTTCGCAAGCGCCTGCGCTGTACGCCTTGTCGTTGCTGATGGTGTTCCTGTGCCTGGCGGCCCTCTATGAAAGCTGGTCGATTCCGATCGCGGTCATGCTGGTGGTACCGCTGGGGATCATCGGTGCGCTGATGGCCACCAGCCTGCGCGGCCTGTCCAACGACGTGTACTTCCAGGTGGGCTTGTTGACGACCATCGGCCTGGCGGCGAAAAACGCCATCCTGATTGTCGAATTCGCCAAGGAACTGCACGAACAAGGGCGCAGCCTGCGCGAGGCGGCCATCGAAGCCTGCCGCATGCGACTGCGCCCCATCATCATGACCTCGCTCGCGTTCGTGCTCGGCGTGGTGCCCCTGGCGATATCCACGGGTGCAGGTTCCGGTAGCCAGCATGCCATCGGTACCGGCGTGATTGGCGGTATGATCACCGCAACCGTTCTGGCGATCTTCTGGGTCCCACTGTTCTTCGTCACCGTGTCGGCCCTGGGTCAGCGTAAAAACGTCGACCAGCAAGACGCCATTGAAACTTCTAAAGAGGCTGGCTAATGAGCAAGTCGCTACTCTCCCTGGCCGTCGCCGCATTCGTGCTTGGTGGCTGCTCGCTGATACCTGACTATCAGCGTCCGGACGCTCCGGTGGCAGATCAATACCCGCAGGGCCAGGCGTATTCGCCAGCCCAGGCACCGGCGCAGGCCGCTGCCGAGCAGGGCTGGAAGCAGTTTTTCCATGACCCGGCGCTGCAGCAGCTGATTCAGCTGTCCCTGGAAAACAACCGCGACCTGCGTGTCGCGGCGTTGAACATCGACGCCTTTGCGGCTCAATACCGCATCTCGCGTGCCGATCTGTTCCCGGCCGTTTCGGCCAACGGTACCGGCAGCCGCCAGCGCTTGCCGGCTGACGCTTCGCAGACCGGCGAGGCCGGTATCACCAGTTCCTACTCGGCCACGGTTGGCATCAGCGCCTATGAACTGGATATGTTCGGTCGGATTCGCAGCCTGAACGAAGAAGCCCTGCAGAAGTACTTCGCCACCGAAGAAGGCCGGCGCAGCACCCAGATCAGCCTGGTGGCCAGCGTGGCCAATGCCTACCTGACCTGGCAGGCCGACAAGGAACTGCTCAAGCTGACCCAGGACACCCTCGCCGCGTTCGAGGAGAGCTACAAGCTCACCGCGCGCAGCAACGAAGTGGGCGTCGCTTCGGCCCTGGACCTGGCACAATCGCGCACCTCGGTGGAAAACGCCCGTGCGCAACTGGCCAAGTACACCCGTCAGGTCGCCCAGGATGAAAACAGCCTGGTGCTGCTGCTTGGCACCGGCATCCCGGCCAACCTGCAAGCGGCTAAACCGCTGAACGACGACCTGCTGGCCGAAGTGCCGCCTGGCCTGCCGTCGGACTTGCTGCAGCGTCGCCCGGACATCCTGCAAGCCGAGTACAACCTCAAGGCCGCCAACGCCAACATTGGCGCGGCGCGGGCAGCGTTCTTTCCGAGCATCAGCCTGACGGCCAACGCCGGGACCCTCAGCCCGGACCTGTCCGGCCTGTTCAAGGGTGGCTCGGGCACCTGGCTGTTCCAGCCGCAGATCAACCTGCCGATCTTCAACGCCGGCAGCCTGCGTGCCAGCCTGGATTATTCGAAAATCCAGAAAGACATTGGCGTGGCGAACTACGAGAAGTCCATCCAGACCGCCTTCCAGGAAGTCGCCGACGGCCTGGCCGCGCGCCAGACCTACGTCCAGCAGTTGCAGGCGCAGCAGGACTTCGTCAACGCCAACCAGGACTACTACCGCCTGGCCGAGCGTCGTTACCGCATCGGTGTCGACAGCAACCTGACCTTCCTCGATGCCCAGCGTCAGCTGTTCAGTGCCCAACAGGCATTGATCACCGACCGTCTGGCGCAACTGGTCAGCCAGGTCAACCTGTACAAGGCCCTGGGCGGTGGCTGGAATGAACAGACGGCGAAGAACGAGCCGCTAAAAGAAGAAGCGCCGAAGTTGAAATTATTCTGATAGTAGTAAAACCAATAAGCCCACCGATGGTGGGCTTATTGGTATGGCGGCCAAAGATCATATACATCGCCGGCATCTGAGCCTGATAACTTGCCGAATGACATACAGCTGCCGGTAAACCCCTCAAATTCACATTCCACATCCACGCTATCTAGCAATTAAAATATACAGCCCACCTAGAGCGAGTCGGCGAAGCCTTTTTCGTTAAAATACTTATCGGCACATGATTACAACAGGCCAATCACTTGCGCACCTTGGCACTCACAGCGAACTCAGGGCAATGCACATATACGATTTCCGTTGGATCTGCGGAATTTACAATCTTAAAATCAAATTTACCGGCTACTTTTAATTCACCTCCAGCTTCAATCAAGGTCGTAAAAGTGATATTTCCTGACGTGTAATATCCAAAACCCATAAACTCTTTAATTTCACAATATGCCTCCACTGCATCTGGATCTGAGGAGATTGCGTATTCTGTATCCACTAAAAGATCCAGATTCGAACCAAACTCTAAATTCGCTTCACCACCCGCTCCTGAATTTGAGGCCTTCAGCAAAAAATTACCAGGAGTCCAGGAAAGAAAATCAATATCACCAAAATTGATCCGACGCTCTATATCACCTTTTTTAATGGTTGTTCTAATTCCTCCGACTCCCGGATTATGATCTTTCGCCCCACTAATGGCAGCCTTGCCTTGTTCTTCTTTTTCGATACCCATGACCACGCCCTCTATTAAATAATAGTTAAAAACACAACAACCACAAAGGCGAGCGTATTCCTTGATCAGGATCAAAACAACTGTCATAAGTGACAGCGCGACAAACAAAAAAGTTATATATACCTGATATCTATAGCGAAAACTTTTCCAATAACACCACCGCCCTTCTCCCTACCTGCCTTAAATAATGTCATTCGTTTTCGTTCGATAATCGCCCAAAATTCATCCCTCACAATTGAACTATCTAGTTAATTCACCGCACCATTCCATCTCAGACCAATAACAATCAGGATCCACACCGTGCCCCAGCGCCCTGCCCTTCCCGGCTGATCCCGTTCCGCTATCACCCGATCCGAATCTTCAAATGCAGCCTCAGGTTGCGGCACATCCTGTTGCATCCACAACAATTAGAGAGACCCGAGCCCATGACGCCTTCCACCGCGCATTATTTCCTCCCAAGCTTGATCGCCGTCGCCTTGACCGCAACCGCAACTACCGTGACCGCCGAAGAGCCGGGTTTTGTCGAGGGCGCCAAGGTCAACCTGAACCTGCGCAACTTCTACATCAACCGCAATTTCACCAACCCGACCAAGGCCCAAGGCAAGGCCGAAGAGTGGACGCAAAGCTTCATCCTCGATGCCAAGTCCGGCTTTACCCAGGGCACCGTCGGTTTCGGCATGGATGTGCTGGGCCTGTACTCGGTGAAACTCGATGGCGGCAAAGGTACTGGCGGTACCCAACTGCTGCCGCTGGACAGTGACGGCCGCCCGGCCGACAACTTCGGTCGCACCAACGTGGCGTTCAAGGCCAAGCTGTCGCAGACCGAAGCGAAAGTGGGCGAATGGATGCCGGTGCTGCCGATCCTGCGTTCGGACGACGGTCGTTCCCTGCCGCAAACCTTCCGCGGCGGCCAACTCACCTCGAAGGAAATCGACGGCCTGACGCTGTACGGCGGTCAGTTCCGCCAGAACAGCCCGCGCGACGACAGCAGCATGGGCGACATGTCGATGACCGGCAAAGCCGCGTTCACCTCCGACCGTTTCAACTTCCAGGGCGGCGAGTACCTGTTCAACGATAAACGCACCCAGATCGGTGTGTGGAACGCCGAACTGAAGGACATCTACAGCCAGCAATTCATCAGCCTGACCCACAGCCAACCCATCGGCGCCTGGACCCTCGGCGCCAACCTCGGTTACTTCTACGGCAAGGATGACGGCAGCGCCCGAGCCGGCGAGCTGGACAACAAAACCATGTACGGCCTGTTCTCGGCCAAGTACGGCGGCAACACCTTTTACGTCGGCCTGCAGAAACTTACCGGCGACAGCCCGTGGATGCGGGTCAACGGCACCAGCGGCGGCACCCTGGCCAACGACAGCTACAACTCCAGCTACGACAACGCCCGGGAAAAATCCTGGCAAGTGCGCCACGACTACAACTTCGTTGCCCTCGGCGTGCCGGGCCTGACCCTGATGAACCGCTACATCAGCGGCGATAACGTGCACACCGGCACGATCACCGATGGCAAGGAATGGGGGCGTGAAAGTGAACTGGGCTACACCGTGCAGAGTGGTGCGCTGAAAGACCTGAATGTGAAGTGGCGCAACTCGACGATGCGCCGCGACTACAGCAACAACGAGTTTGATGAGAACCGCGTGATCATCAGCTATCCGATCAGCCTGCTCTAAACCTCTGCTGCCTGATCGTTCCCACGCTCTGCGTGGGAATGCAGCCCGGGACGCTCCGCGTCCCTTCCCTTCCAAAGCCGAACGCAGAGCGTCCGTTGAGGCATTCCCACGCAGAGCGTGGGAACGATCAATCGCGGGGGATCACTCCCGCGATTCAACCCCCAACTCATCCCACACCGACTCAGCCAGGTGGAACGTCGCATTGGCTGCCGGAATCCCGCAGTAGATCGCGCTCTGCATGATCACTTCCTTGATCTCGCTACGGCTCACGCCATTGTTGGCGGCGGCGCGCAGGTGCAGTTTGAGTTCGCCCTCGCGGTTCATGCCGATCAGCATGGCGATGGTGATCAGGCTGCGGGTGTGACGCGGCAGGCCCGGACGGGTCCAGATGTCGCCCCAGGCGTGGCGGGTGATCATTTCCTGGAACTCCGAGTTGAACTCGGTCAGGGTGGTCAGGCTGCGATCGACATGGGCATCGCCCAGAACAGCGCGACGGACCTTCATGCCCTCGTCGTAACGTTGTTTCTCGTCCACGGAATTCCCCTCAACGAGCCGTCAGGAAGGCCAGCACGCGGTCGCTGAAATCAGCGCCGGCCTGGACGTTGGACAAGTGCGCGGCATAGAACTCGGCGTACTCGGCACCCGGCACGTGCTCTTGGATGAAGTGCCCGCCGGACGGCGGCGTGACCGCATCCTGGGTGCCGGCGATCACCAGCAGCGGCGCCTTGATCGAGGACAACTGATCGCGGAAATCGGCATCGCGCACCGCCGCACAGTTGGCCGCATAGCCTTCAGGCGATGTCGCCGCCAGCATGTCGGTAATCTGCTTGGCCGCCGCCGGGTTGGCTTCGGAGAAGTCCGGGGTGAACCAGCGTGCAATCGAGGCATCGCGCAAGGCGACCATCGCTGCCTGACCGTCACGCAACACCGTTTCGATACGCGGGTTCCAGATCGACGGATCGCCGATTTTCGCCGCCGTGTTGCACACGATCAGCTTATTCAGACGTTCGCCGGCGTTGATCCCCAGCCACTGGCCGATCAGGCCGCCCATGGACAGGCCGCAGAAATGTGCGCGTTCGATGTGCAAGGCATCCAGCAGTGCCAATACGTCACGGCCCAGTTGTTCGATGCTGTAAGGGCCCGGTGTCACCAACGATTGGCCGTGGCCGCGGGTGTCGAAACGCAGCACACGAAAGTGCTCCGTGAACGCCGGAATCTGCGCGTCCCACATGTGCAGGTCGGTGCCCAGCGAGTTGGACAGCACCAGCACCGGCGCATCGACCGGCCCATCAAGTTGCGGCCCTTGAATTTGGTAGTGCAGTTCGCCATCGGCGAGTTTTACGAAAGCCACAGCAGTCTCCTTCAGGCAGTCATTGCAGAGTGTTCAGCCACCGCTCGCTCGACCCAGGTACGGGCCTGACCGAGATAATGGGCGGGGTCCAGCAGATGATCGAGTTCAGTGGCCGACAGCTCGGCAGTCACTTGCGGTTCGTCACCAAGTACGGCACGCAAATGGCGTTGTTCGGCGACGGCGCGTTTGCAGCATTGTTCCAGCAGGTGATGCGCGGTGTCGCGGCCGACCCGTTGTGCGAGGACGATGCTCACCGCTTCGGCGAGCACCAGGCCCTGGGTCAGGTCGAGATTGCGGGCCATGCGTTCGGCGTCCACTTCCAGGCCGCCTGTGACCAGCAGCGCCTGCTTGAGACTGCCGGACACCAGGCAGCAAATTTCCGGCAGGGTTTCCCACTCGGCATGCCAAAGCCCCAGGCTGCGCTCGTGCTCCTGCGGCATGGCGCTGAACAGTGTCGACAGCAGGCCTGGCACGCGAGTCGCCGCGCCAATCAGCACCGCCGCGCCGACTGGATTGCGTTTATGCGGCATGGTCGAAGAGCCACCCTTGCCCGGCGCCGAAGGCTCGAACACCTCGGCGGCTTCGGTTTGCATCAGCAAGCTGATATCGCGACCGAGCTTGCCGAGACTACCGGCGATCAATCCGAGCACCGAGCCAAACTCCACCAGGCGATCGCGCTGAGTGTGCCAGGGTTGGTCGGGCAAGCTCAGTTGCAGCTCTTCGGCCAACGCCTGGGCAATCGGCATCGCCTGTTCACCGAGGGCCGCGAGGGTTCCGGAGGCGCCACCGAATTGCAGCACCAGCAGGCGCGGCCTGAGCTCTTGCAGACGTTGACGGCTGCGGGTGACGGCGCCCAGCCAACCGGCGATTTTCATGCCGAGGGTCACCGGCGTCGCATGTTGCAACCAGGTGCGCCCGGCCAGTGGCGTGGCGACATGACGTTGGGCCTGGGTGGCGAGGGTGTCGCCCAGTTGCGCCAGATCGCTGTCGATCAATTCCAGCGCCCGGCGCAATTGCAACACCAGGCCGCTATCCATTACATCCTGGCTGGTGGCGCCCAGATGCACGTAGCGTTCGGCTTGCGCATCGCTCGCGGCGATTTGCTTGCCCAGCGCCTTGACCAACGGGATCGCCGAATTACCCGCCGTGGCAATTGCCTCGCCGAGGGCGGCAAAATCGTAATGCCCGGCCTGGCACGCCGCTTCAATCGGTGCCACCGCGGTAGGCGGAATCACGCCGACCCGCGCTTCGGCCCGGGCCAGCGCCGCTTCGAAATCGAGCATGGCCTGGACCCGGCCCTGATCGCAGAACACTTCGCGCATATCGCTGGCAGTGAAATAGGCATCGAACAATTGATTGCCCGGTCGCTCGTTCATAAACAGTCCCTGGAGGCGCGGGCCGCTCAGGCCCGCGGATGTGGATCAAAGGTCGTTTTCTAGATACTTCGCATGCTTGGGCAGACGCAGGCTGAACAGGAACGCTATCGCCATCATCAACGTCACGTACCAGTAGAAGGAGTTTTCCATGCCGACTGCCTTGAGGCTCAGGGCAACATATTCCGCCGAACCGCCGAAGATTGCATTCGCCACCGCGTAAGCCAGGCCAACACCCAGTGCACGCACCTCAGGCGGGAACATTTCGGCTTTTACCAGACCGCTGATCGAGGTGTAGAAACTGACGATCGCCAGCGCCAGGGTAATCAGCACGAAGGCCAGGAATGGACTGGTGACGCTTTTCAGGCTGAGCAGTATCGGCACGGTGCACAGCGTGCCGAGTGCGCCAAACCACAGCATCGAGTTCCGGCGGCCGATCTTGTCCGAGAGCATGCCGAAGATCGGCTGCATGCACATATAAAGGAACAGTGCGCCGGTCATGATGTAGCTGGCGGTCTTGGCGTGCATGCCGGCGGTGTTCACCAGGTATTTCTGCATGTACGTGGTGAAGGTGTAGAAAATCAGCGAGCCGCCGGCGGTGTAACCGAGCACGGTGATGAACGCGGCTTTATGGTCGCGGAACAACGCGCGAATGCTGCCGGCGTCCTTGTTTTCGCGCATTTCCTTGCTGGTGGTTTCTTTCAGCGAACGACGCAGGTACAGCGAAACCAAGGCCGCCATGGCACCGACCACGAACGGAATCCGCCAGCCGTAGGCACGCAAGTCATCCTCGGTGAGGAACTGTTGCAGGACCACCACCAACGACACCGCCAGCAACTGCCCGCCGATCAGGGTCACGTACTGGAACGAGGCGAAGAAACCGCGCTGGCCCTTGAGGGCGACTTCGCTCATGTAGGTAGCGGTGGTGCCGTATTCGCCGCCCACCGACAGGCCCTGGAGCAAACGGGCGAACAGCAACATGATCGGGGCCCAGACCCCGATGTCCTTGTAGGTGGGCAGACAGGCGATGAGCAACGAACCGAAGCACATCATCAGAATCGATATCAGCATCGAATTCTTGCGCCCGTGCTTGTCTGCGAGACGGCCGAAAATCCAGCCGCCAATCGGACGCATCAGGAACCCGGCGGCAAAGACGCCCGCTGTGTTGACCAACTGCACCGTGGGGTTGTCGGACGGGAAAAAGGCTGGCGCGAAATAGATCGCGCAGAAGGCGTAGACGTAGAAGTCGAACCATTCGACGAGGTTGCCCGACGATGCGCCGACGATGGCGAAGATCCGCTTGCTGCGTTCTTCGCCTGTGTAGAGCGCTGCAGGAGCCGTAGTTGGGGTTGTCATTGTTTTGTTCACTCAATGGGGACAGTGAGAGTCTAGACACACTTTGTAACAGTCCCGTTCCGCAGATGGATCACCAATGCATATCCCTTGTGGGAGCGAGCCTGCTCGCGAAGAGGCCGCTCCATTCAACATCCATGTCGACTGTCAGTCCGCTTTCGCGAGCAGGCTCGCTCCCACAGGGATTTACGGCGTTCTCAATAATCGAAGAACACCGTCTCCGCATCAGTGCCCTGCAGAATCACATTCCACTGATAAACCCCGCTCGCATCCTGCTTGGCCAGCAAGGTGCCGCGACGCTCGGCCGGAACGCATTCAAGCAGCGGGTCATCCACGTTGGCCGGTTCGCCCTCGAAGTAGATCCGAGTCAGCAAGTGCTTTACCAAACCACGGGCAAACACCAGCACCACCAGGTGCGGCGCCTGGGTCGTGCCCTTGAGGCCTTCAACCGTGCCCGGCTTGATGGTGGTAAAGCGGAAACGCCCTTCGGCGTCCACCGGCACCCGGCCAAAGCCTTCGAAGTTCGGGTCCAGGGGTTTGTCCTGATCGTCTTCAGGGTGGTCGTACTTGCCGGCGGCGTTGGCCTGCCAGACTTCCAGCATCGCGTCGTTGACGACATCACCGTTGCCATCGACCACTTGCCCGGTGATCGCCACGCGCTCGCCCAGGGTTTGTTCGACGGTCAGGTTTTCGCGATTAAGCCAGGTCAGGCCGATATGGTAGTAAGGCCCTACGGTGTGGGACGTGGTCGCAGTCAGCGTCATCTTATTTCTCCATCGGCGTGGCGTCGCGGCCACGCAATACGATGTCCCAGCGATAACCGAGGGCGTAGGAAGGGATGGTTTTTTCCAGATCGAAACTGGCGATCAAACGCTCCTTGGCACTGGTATCGGGCACGCAGTTGTAGATCGGGTCGTACGCCAGCAGCGGGTCCCCGGGGAAATACATCTGCGTGACCAGGCGCGTCAGGATGCTCGGCCCGAACAGCGAGAAATGGATGTGCGCCGGACGCCAGGCGTTGTGGTGGTTACCCCATGGATACGCGCCGGGCTTGATGGTCTGGAACTGGTACCAGCCATCGGCATCGGTCACGGTACGGCCGGTGCCGGTGAAGTTCGGGTCCAGCGGTGCATCGTGCAGGTCCCGGGGATGGTTGTAGCGTCCTGCGGCGTTGGCTTGCCAGATCTCCACCAGGATCCCCGGCACCGGCAGACCGTTTTCATCCAGCACACGGCCGTGGATGATGATGCGCTCACCCTGAGGCTGCCCTTCGTGCTGGGCGGTCAGGTCGTTGTCCTTCTCGTTGATGCGCTCGGCACCCACGGTAGGACCGGTGATTTCCGACAACGAGTGCGGCAAGAACACTAGCGGCTTGGACGGCGAGCGCAGGTTGGTGGATTGATAGGTCGGGTGCAGGTAGGCAGGCTGGGTGCCTTCCTGCGGGCGACGGTAACCAGGCTTGTCAGTCATGAAACATTCCTCAGTTCTTATAAGTCTTTTCGAGCGCGTCAGACGCGCTCGATCGCCAGGGCCAGACCCTGGCCGACACCGACGCACATGGTCGCCAGACCTTTTTTGCCACCGTTTTTTTCCAGCTGATGCAGGGCTGTCAAAACCAGTCGTGCACCGCTCATGCCCAACGGATGCCCCAAGGCAATGGCACCACCGTTCGGGTTGACTTGAGGTGCGTCGTCCGCCAGCCCCAGTTCACGCAGTACCGCCAGGCCTTGGCTGGCGAACGCTTCGTTGAGTTCGATGACGTCGAAATCGCTGACCGCCACACCCAGGCGTTCGGTCAACTTGCGCACCGCTGGCACCGGGCCAATACCCATCACCCGAGGTGCAACACCGGCGCTGGCCATGCCCAATACTTTGGCGCGAGCGGTCAGACCGTGCTTTTTCACCGCTTCGGCCGAGGCCAGGATCAAGGCCGCCGCGCCGTCGTTCACACCGGAAGCGTTGCCGGCGGTGACGGTTTTGTCCGGGCCATTGACCGGTTTGAGTTTGGCCAGGGTTTCCAGGGACGTGTCGGCGCGCGGATGCTCATCCTGGCTGACCACTGTTTCACCCTTCTTGTGGGCAATGCGCACTTCGACGATTTCTTCGGCGAAAAAGCCCGCGGCTTGCGCGGCAGCGGTGCGTTGCTGGCTGCGCAGGGCGAAAGCGTCCTGATCTTCACGGGACACTTGATAATCGTCGGCGACGTTGTCGGCGGTCTGCGGCATCGCATCCACACCGTACTGGGCCTTCATCAACGGGTTGATGAAGCGCCAGCCAATGGTAGTGTCTTCCAGCTTCATGTTGCGCGAGAACGCGGCGTCCGCCTTGCCCATCACGAACGGCGCGCGGGACATCGATTCGACGCCACCCGCAATCGCCAGCTCCATTTCGCCACTGGCGATGGCGCGGAACGCGGTACCGATGGCATCCATGCCCGAAGCGCACAGGCGATTAAGGGTCACGCCGGGAATGGTTTCCGGCAGACCCGCCAACAGCAGCGCCATGCGCGCCACGTTGCGGTTGTCTTCACCGGCCTGGTTGGCACAGCCGAGGAACACCTCGTCCACTGCATTCCAGTCCACCGACGGGTTGCGCTCCATCAAGGCCTTGATCGGCACGGCGGCCAGGTCGTCGGCGCGAACCGCCGACAAGCCTCCGCCGAAACGGCCGATGGGGGTACGAATCGCGTCGCAGATATAAACTTCACGCATCATGCTTCTCCTGGGGTTTGGCCGTGGGCGGCTGCGGTGCGGGCTTCCAGATCACGCAGCGCGGTCAGCTCGACTTCGGTCGGCTCGGCAGTGGTGTCGACGCTATCGGCAAAGCGGATCGGCCAACCGGTCGCCGCGACCACTTGCTCGCGGGTCACGCCCGGGTGCAGTGCGGTGACCACGAACTCGTGGGTGCCGGCTTCCGGCTCCATGATGCACAAGTCGGTAATGATTCCCACTGGACCGGCGCCCGGCAGGCCCAGACGCTTGCGTGAATCACCACCCTCGCCATGGCCGACCGAAGTGATGAAATCGAGTTTGTCGACGAACGAACGCGACGACTGCTTGAGAATGATCAGCACGCTCTTGGCGGAACCAGCAATCTCCGGCGCGCCACCGGCACCCGGCAGACGCACTTTCGGTGCATGGTAATCACCGACCACGGTGGTGTTGATGTTGCCGAAACGGTCGACTTGCGCAGCGCCGAGGAAACCGACGTCGATACGCCCGCCCTGCAGCCAGTAGCGGAAAATCTCACCGGTCGGGACCACGGTATCAGCGGTTTCCGCCAGTTCACCATCACCGATCGACAGTGGCAGTACGCTCGGCTTGGCGCCGATTGGGCCCGATTCGTAGATCAGGACCACGTCCGGCGAGGACGTCAGGCGCGCCAGGTTGGCCGCTTTCGACGGCAGGCCGATACCCACGAAGCACACAGAACCGTTCTTCAGCCTGCGGGCGGCAGCCACGGTCATCATTTCATTGGTGGTGTAAGTCATTACTTCGCCTCCGAAGCGGCGGCCAGTTTGGCCTGGAACTCGCTGAAGTCAGCGCTGCCATGGATGTACTCGTTGATCCATGCAGTGAAGGTTTCACGGTCGCGGGCAATCGGGTCCCAGGCCTGGTAGAAACGGTTGTCCCGCTCGTTGTAACCATGGGCGTAGGACGGATGCGCGCCACCAGGGACGTGGCAAACCGCGCTCAGGGCCCAGGTGGGCAGGACACAGGAGTTCATCGGTGCGTTCAGGTCGTCGACGATTTCCTCAACGGTGACGATGCAGCGCTTGGCAGCCAGCGCGGCTTCTTTCTGCACGCCGAGAATGCCCCACAACAGCACGTTGCCCTTGCGGTCGGCTTTTTGCGCGTGAATCACGGTGATATCCGGGCGTACCGAAGGCACGGCGGCGAGCACTTCACCGGTGAACGGGCAGGTGACGGACTTGATCAGTGGGTTGACTTTCGGCAGGTCGGAACCGGCGTAGGCACGCAGCACCGCGAACGGCAGCCCGGAAGCGCCGGCAACATAGGCGTTAGCCAGGTCGGCGTGACTGTGTTCTTCAATTTCCAGGGCGTGGGGCCACTGCTTCTCGACGGCGTCACGCAGACGATGCAACGAACCGACACCCGGGTTGCCGCCCCAGGAGAAAATCAGCTTGCGCGCACAACCGGCACCGATCAACTGGTCGTAGATCAGGTCGGGGGTCATCCGCACCAGGGTCAGGTCTTTCTTGCCCTGGCGAATGAGTTCGTGACCCGCCGCTGTCGGGATCAGATGGGTAAAGCCTTCGAGTGCGACCGTATCGCCGTCGTTCACGAATTGCTTTACCGCGTCGTGCAGCGAAAGAATTTCAGCCATCGGGGCAGGCTCCCGTTTGTTATTAACCAACTGATAAAAAGGCGCCGATGCGCAGCGCCGGAGTGGTTAAAGATTAAGCGCGTGCCCCACACCAAACAATCCGATAATCGACTGAGTGTTCGTTTATCGAACACATTGTTGTCAGGCTACCGTTTTGTCTTGCCTATGATCGTTCCCACGCTCTGCGTGGGAATGCAGCCCGGGACGCTCCGCGTCCCTGCCGAAGCGGACGCAGAGCGCAGGAACGATCAAGGTAAAATGTCAGGTCGCATCCGCATGACTGACCACACCCTTGATCACCACTGCCGCAGTCGCCAAAGCCGCCGGAATCACCAGTGCCGTCAGCACTTGCTCGAAATTCCAGCCCAGTCCCAGCAGTGTCGCGCCCATCCATGCACCGAGGATCGCGCCGAAGCGGCCAATCCCGAGCATCCATGACACCCCGGTGGCACGCCCTTGAGTCGGATAAAACCGCGCCGCCAGCGAAGGCATCGCCGATTGCGCACCGTTGACACACATGCCCGCCACCAACACCAGGGTCGCCAGTAAGGTGATATTGCCCAGGCTCTGCCCTACCGCGTAGGCAAACACCCCGGCCAACAGATAGAAAGTACCGATGACCTTGTGCGGATTGAAGCGATCCATGGCCCAGCCAACGCCCACCGCGCTCAACACCCCGCCGAACTGGAACAGCGCGCCTATGAACGCGGCCTGCTCCATGCTCGCACCGCTGTCGCGCATCAGGGTCGGCAGCCAGCTGGTCAGCAGGTAAACGATCACCAGGCCCATGAAGTAGGTCAGCCATAGCAGCAAGGTGCCGACGCTGTAGGTGCCGGAGAAGATCACGGCAAACACGTTGCGCGCCTTCACGGTTTTCTGTTCCGGCACGCTGAAGCTCGATGCCTGGGCCACCACCTTCGGGTCGATGGGTGCCAGCGTCTTGCGTACTTTGTCGGTGCCGCGATTACGCACGACCAGAAAACGCGCCGATTCCGGTAGCCAGATCAGCAACACGACGCCGAGGATCAACGGCAGGATCCCGCCGATCAACAGCAAGCTATGCCAGCCGAACGCGGGGATCAGCTTGGCCGAAATGAATCCGCCACCGGCCATGCCCAGGTTGAAGCCGCAGAACATGCTGGTCACCAGCAGGGATTTCTTGCGCTCCGGGGTGTACTCCGACAACAGGGTCGTGGCGTTGGGCATGCCCGCGCCCAAGCCGAGGCCGGTCAGGAAGCGCAATACCAGCAACTGGTCGACGTTGGTGCTGTAGGCCGAAGCCAGGCTGAAGGCACCGAACAGCAGCACAGCCCCGACCAGAACGACCTTTCGCCCAAACCGGTCAGCCAGCGGCCCGGAGCCCAACGCCCCGAAGACCATGCCGATCAGCGCCGCACTCATCACCGGGCCAAGGCTGGCGCGATCGATACCCCAATCCTGGGACAGGGCGGGCGCGATGAAGCCCATCGCCGCCGTATCGAGACCATCGAGGAAGACAATCAGGAAACACAGGATCACCACTCGCCACTGATAGCGCGAAATGGGTTGGGCATTGATGAAGGACTGCACGTCGAGGCAGTTACCTACAGCAGACTGGGGCTGGTTCATTATTTTTTTCCACGCAAAGAACGCAGTCGAACAGATATCAACCTCTAACGAGGCTGTCACGAGAAAGGGGGAGCCGGGATCAGGTGATCGAGCTCCGGCAAAATAACCGGGGAGAACGGCGACAGTCAGGGAATGTGCGCATGGGTGCCTCTTCTCATTATTATGGGGTCGTCGTCCGGAGCCGGATCGAGATCGCCAGCGCCGGGTGGCGCTGGCGCGACATTAATGAGGCAAGGGAAAGAGCGTCAATTCGTCAAACGCGAGTCTGTGCGATTATCGAACAGCTTAGGAAAACAGCTGGGTACTGAGGTCACGACTGGCACTCAGCAGGCCGGGCAGGAAACGCTGCTCGAGCTCGCTGCGGCTAACCCGACCGGCGTGGGTACTGACGTTGAGAGCCGCGACCACCTGGCCGGAAGCGTCGTATACCGGGACGGCGATCGAACGTAGCCCCTGCTCGAGCTCTTGATCGACGATGCACCATCCCTGCTGACGTACTTCCTGCAGGCATTCGAGCAAGGCTTGGGGGGTATGAATGGTTCGACTGGTCTTGGCTTGCAGGTCGGCGTGGTCGAGATACTCGCGCAATGAACTGTCATCGAGGGCGGCGAGCAGGATCCTGCCCATCGACGTGCAATAGGCCGGCAGGCGCCCGCCCACCGAAAGGTCGACCGAAATCAGGCGCTGGGTGGTCGCCGAACGCGCGATATATAAAATGTCATCGCCTTCCAGGGTAGCCATGTTGCAGGCCTCGTGGAGTTGCTCGCTCATGCGGTCCAGGTAGGGTTGCGCAGAAACCGCCAGCGGCGTCGAGGACACATAGGCATGGCCCAGGGTCAGGACTTTGGGCAACAACGAATACGTTCGGCCATCGGTCGTGGCATAACCGAGTTTGATCAGCGTGTGCAGGCAACGTCGCACGGCGGCGCGGGGAATTTCCGTACGATGGCTGATCTGCGCAATGGTCAAGTGCCGCTTGCGCTCCTGGAAGGCTTGCACCACGGCCAGTCCACGCGCCAGCGAGGTCATGAAATCCGGATCACCGGTCAGGGCCTGGATGCGCTTGGCGGGTGAAGCGACGATCGGCGGTGCCACCGAAGCGAAGGAGTTGCGCAGTTGATCGTTCATACAAGGTCCTTTTCCCGGACGGATCGACGAGCTATTACAGGGCACTGGGTGCAGGGTATACAAGCCCGGCTCGGTAACATCGGGCGATTATCGAACCATTGCGCGATAATCGCAACCAATGCTGCTCACGACGCAATCGGCCATGCGGCCATCGATACAAGTTTTTTTGTGCAAGCGCTGCAGACTTCATGACGCAATGTAACTGTCTTAAGTTGTGCGACTTAATGACGTCAGAAAGACATCACCGTAGTGTGGCATCCTCCTATGCCCTAGTTGCCAGTTACGGTTATGGGTAAAAAACAATCACACATCAAGATCCACTTTTAACTCTCTCGTGATAGTGTTCTGTAAATCGCTCGCTATAATGTAGTTCAGTAGCCATTCGGATTTTTATTGGCCGATACCGCTACCCGGTGGCGCGATGTTCCATCGCCGCTCTCCACAGCAAGCACCTGACGCCGACTGCATCCGCATCGCGCCAACGCGCTCGCTGAAACAGGATCTGATGCTACGTCAGCTGTTTATCTCTGGTGCCGTGGCCGCCTGCAACATGGAAGTAATGATCGCCCTGTCGTAAACGCGATGCCTGCAAAGGCTTTTTGCATTCGATGCGTGCGGTCAATACATCAGGTGCAGTGCGTTTCACCAGAACTCATCTCATCTCAATCAGGTAGCACCGTGACAAAAGACGAACTGCGCGCGGAACTTGAGCGCCAGGAACAACGTTACAAGGAAGTTTACGGCGGGGAAGTCACCACCTACGCCGCCCAGCCAGAACCGGAACGCAAGCCATGGCGCAAACGCGCCACCGTTCAGGATCAGGTTTTCAAGCAAGAACTGGAAAAAATGGAAAAGGAACTCAAAGCCGAGGAGCCATGAAGGCCTGGGCTTGAATGCCTGCCGGGTCTGCGTTACATCCGTTAAAAGCGGAATGTATAGATATTGCCTTTTGCGCCCGCTACGAGCGGGCAGCGGCCGCCTTGCCCACCGGACGAGGTCGAAGGCTCGAATCTGACCCTTTTTTCAGAAATTTCATACAAGCATGCTCACACCCCTTCAGGTGAGGCAAACCCCTGTGCCTGCGGGCTTCTCAAAGAAATTCAATCACTTGCAAAACCCTGTAATTCACGGGGGTTATCGGCACCGTTGCAAAATAATTCGTTGAAGAATGTTACCGATGAGCAGCAAGTGCATCGATTTCCAGTCTTTTCTGGCATAATCGCGCCCCCTTATGACCGGGTCAGAAAACCTTCATGATCGATTTATTCAGCGGACTGGATGCTTGGGTGCTTGTGAGCCTCTTGCTCGCCCTGGCTTTTGTCCTCGCCTTCGAGTTCATCAATGGATTTCATGACACCGCTAACGCGGTAGCCACTGTTATCTACACCAAAGCCATGCCCCCACATCTGGCGGTGTTCTTTTCGGGTGTGTTCAATTTCCTCGGCGTATTGCTCGGTGGCGTGGGCGTGGCGTATGCCATTGTTCACCTGCTACCGGTTGAACTGCTGATCAACGTGAACACCGGCCACGGCCTGGCAATGGTTTTCTCGCTGCTCGCGGCGGCCATCACCTGGAACCTGGGCACTTGGTACTTCGGTATCCCGGCCTCCAGCTCCCACACGCTGATCGGTTCGATCCTCGGCGTAGGCCTGGCCAATGCCTTGATCAACGATATTGCGTTGGCCGACGGGGTGAACTGGCAGAAGGCGATCGATATCGCCATGTCGCTGGTGTTCTCGCCGATGGCAGGCTTCCTGATTGCCGCGCTGATTTTGATCGGCCTTAAATGGTGGCGTCCGCTGTCGAAGATGCACAAGACGCCGGAACAGCGCCGCAAGATCGACGACAAGAAACACCCGCCGTTCTGGAACCGCCTGGTGCTGGTGATCTCCGCCATGGCCGTGAGCTTCGTGCACGGTTCCAACGATGGCCAGAAAGGTATCGGCCTGATCATGCTGGTGCTGATCGGTATCGTACCGGCGCAATTCGTGCTCGACCTGAACAGCACCACCTACCAGATCGAACGTACCCGCGATGCCACCTTGCACTTGAGCCAGTTCTACAAGCGCAATGCCGACTCACTGGGCGAGTTCCTGGCCCTGGGCAAAAGCGTCGAAGGCGATCTGCCGGAGAAATTCCGCTGCAACCCGCAGCAGACCGAACCGACCATCGACGCTCTGCTTGGCACCCTCAAAGGTGTCTCTGACTACCACTCGCTGTCGTCGGAAAGCCGCATCGAAGTACGCCGTTACCTGCTGTGCCTGGACGACACGGCGAAGAAGGTCAGCAAGTTGCCAATCCTGGGCGCCCGTGAAAAGGCTGACCTCGACAAGCTGCGCAAGGACCTGACCACCACCACCGAATACGCTCCGTTCTGGGTCATTCTGGCGGTCGCCCTGGCCTTGGGCCTGGGTACCATGGTTGGCTGGAAACGCGTGGTACTGACCATCGGCGAGAAGATCGGCAAGCAAGGCATGACCTATTCCCAAGGCATGTCGGCGCAGATCACCACGGCGAGCCTGATCGGCATGGCCAACATCTTCAGCCTGCCAGTGTCCACCACCCACGTCCTGTCCTCGGGCGTGGCCGGCACCATGGTCGCCAACAAAAGCGGCCTGCAAGGCGGCACCGTCAAGACCATCCTGCTGGCCTGGGTATTGACCCTGCCAGCCACGGTCGCCCTGTCGGCCGGCCTGTTCTGGCTGGCGTCGAAGGCACTGGGTAGCTGATACGCAGTCGTACGAAAAAAGGCGCGCTCCGTGAGGACCGCGCCTTTTTTTATTACCGCTGCTTTCGTTCAATCACCACTGTTCCAATGTGGGAGCGAGCCTGCTCGCGAAAGCGACTAACCTGTCGCCATTTTCATTGCGACGACCTCCGTCTTCGCGAGCAGGCTCGCTCCCACATTGGGCTTGCTACGTCTCGACAGGAATCGCAGACAAAAAAAAGGGCAACCGAAGTTGCCCAAAATGCCTTGCGTGCTCATTGCATCCAGAAAGACCTACGGTTTTTTGCGCTTGTGCGAGTCTTTCCAGATAAAGAATCCGAACCCTGCAAAAAACACCAACATGAGGCTGACGGTCAGCACTCCGGCGATCACCACGTTGTCGAAAAACATGACGCGTCTCCTGCAGTTGCCCTGTTGCGATGGAGCCAAGGTAACCATTTGGGCAGGAGAGAATATTGACCGGGATCAATGTTGCCCGGGACCGGGCATAGAAGGAGGGAAAAACTGACCTGCATCAATCGATGCAGGGGGATTCAACGCTTTTTCGGTTTGTTCTTCGGCTTTTTCTTCGCCTTGCCCAACGGCATGGCCTGCTCGAACGCCTGGCGCACTTCATTCAGGCGCTTGTCGTTGAGATCGTGGACACGCTTGGCGCGTTCGGCATTAAGGTCGATCAGCTTGTCATCTTGGCTCATGGCGTCAGTGCATCGCTTGAAATGAAATTCAATTGCCGCAGGTATCGGCGGGATTGTGCCAATAATGCGGTCTGGCGACGGCGCTGACCAGCCACCGGCTCAAATCTCGATATCGACCCACAGTCCCTGGCGAGGCTGGCCTTCCATCAACGGGGCCACCGGCACGGTGTTGTCGGCATTGAGTTCGTTACCCGGGATCGCCAGGTGCGCCTCAGGGTCTTCATCGGCCTCACGGCGGCGCCTTTGCTGCTCTTGCTTGCGCCGCTGCTCCTCGCGCAGCAGCAGGGCGGCCTCTTCTGGATCACGATGTTGCAGGTCGATGTTGCTGTCGCTGGCGCTTTCCTGCATCGGCACGACGGGCGCGATGTCCGGGCGCGGGCGGACCGGGTCGTGCTGGGAAGTGATCGGCACGGCACTCAAGGGGAGCATCGGTGGCAGCATATTTTTTCGGTCTCCTGTCTGCAGGCTGTCGGCCGCGGCGACGGCGACTTGAGCCATCGGTCGCAAACTGTGTGTCTATCGGCACGACAAGAACTGCCACAGGCTACGATTTCTTCAGCCTGGCAAGATCAAAGGATCGTAGCCCAAGGCAGTTCCCGCACAGGTATTCCTTTGGTCTGGAGACCTGATTCCGTTAAGATAGCCCGCTTTTTCAAGGTGGGAGTCAGGCAGCATGGCGCAGCAGTATCAACCGGGGCAACGCTGGATCAGTGACAGCGAAGCGGAGCTGGGTTTGGGCACCGTTCTGGCACAGGACGGCCGCTTGCTGACCGTGCTCTACCCGGCCACTGGCGACACTCGCCAGTACGCGCTACGGAATGCGCCCCTCACACGTGTACGGTTTTCGCCGGGTGACACCATCACTCACTTCGAAGGCTGGAAACTGACCGTTCGCGAAGTCGACGACATCGATGGCCTGCTGGTCTATCACGGCCTCAACGCGCAGAACGAAGTAGTCACCCTGCCGGAAACCCAACTGTCGAACTTCATCCAGTTCCGTCTCGCCAGCGACCGTCTGTTCGCCGGGCAGATCGACCCCCTGGCCTGGTTCGCCCTGCGCTATCACACTCTGGAACACACCAGCCGCCAACTGCAGTCGTCGCTGTGGGGCCTGGGTGGCGTGCGTGCGCAACCGATCGCGCACCAGCTGCACATCGCCCGCGAAGTGGCCGACCGGATTGCGCCACGGGTGTTGCTGGCAGACGAAGTAGGCCTGGGCAAAACCATTGAAGCCGGCCTGGTGATCCATCGCCAATTGCTCTCGGGCCGCGCCAATCGCGTGCTGATCCTGGTACCGGAAAACCTCCAGCACCAGTGGCTGGTAGAGATGCGCCGTCGCTTCAACCTGCAGGTCGCGCTGTTCGACGAAGAACGCTTCATCGAAAGCGATGCCTCCAACCCGTTCGAGGACACCCAGCTCGCCCTGGTGGCCCTGGAGTGGTTGGTCGACGACGAGAAAGCCCAGGACGCGCTGTTCGCAGCCGGTTGGGACTTGCTGGTGGTCGACGAAGCACATCACCTGGTGTGGCACGAAGATCAGGTCAGCCCTGAATACTCTCTGGTCGAGCAACTTGCTGAAACGATCCCGGGCGTCTTGCTGTTGACCGCAACCCCGGAACAGTTGGGCCAGGACAGTCACTTCGCGCGTTTGCGCCTGCTCGATCCGAACCGCTTCCACGACCTGGCCGCCTTCCGCGCCGAGAGCGAAAACTATCGCCCGGTGGCCGAGGCCGTTCAGGAACTGCTGGAAAAAGGTCGCCTGTCGCCGAAAGCCCATGAAACAATTCACGGCTTCCTCGGTAACGAAGGCGAAGCCCTGCTGACCGCCGTCAACGATGGCGACACCGAAGCCAGCGCCCGCCTGGTGCGCGAACTGCTGGACCGCCACGGCACCGGCCGCGTGCTGTTCCGTAATACCCGAGCGGCGGTCCAGGGTTTCCCGGAGCGCAAACTGCATCCTTACCCGCTGCCGTGCCCGGACGAATACCTTGAACTGCCACTGGGCGATCACGCCGAGCTGTACCCGGAAGTCAGCTTCCAGGCCCAGCCGGACGCTAGCGAAGAAGAGCGCTGGTGGAAATTCGACCCGCGTGTCGAGTGGCTGATCGACCAGTTGAAAATGCTCAAGCGCACCAAGGTGCTGGTGATCTGCGCCCATGCCGAAACCGCCATGGACCTGGAAGACGCGTTGCGCGTGCGTTCCGGCATCCCGGCCACGGTGTTCCACGAGGGCATGAACATCCTCGAGCGGGACCGCGCCGCCGCCTACTTCGCCGACGAAGAGTTTGGCGCGCAAGTGCTGATCTGCTCGGAAATCGGCAGTGAAGGCCGCAACTTCCAGTTCTCCCATCACCTGGTGCTGTTCGATCTGCCATCGCACCCGGACCTGCTTGAACAACGTATCGGCCGTCTGGACCGGATCGGCCAGAAGCACACGATCGAACTGCACGTGCCGTACCTGGAAACCAGCCCGCAAGAGCGCCTGTTCCAGTGGTACCACGAAGCCCTGAACGCGTTCCTCAATACCTGCCCGACCGGCAACGCCCTGCAGCATCAGTTTGGCCCGCGCCTGCTGCCGCTGCTCGAAGAAGCCGACGATGGCGAGTGGCAAGCGCTGATCGACGAAGCCCGTGCCGAGCGCGAACGCCTGGAAGCCGAACTGCACACCGGCCGTGACCGCTTGCTGGAACTCAATTCCGGTGGCGCTGGCGAAGGCGATGCGCTGGTCGAAGCGATTCTTGAGCAAGACGATCAGTTCGCCCTGCCGATCTACATGGAAACCCTGTTCGATGCATTCGGCATCGACAGCGAAGACCATTCGGAAAACGCCCTGATCCTCAAGCCGAGCGAAAAAATGCTCGACGCCAGTTTCCCGCTGGGCGACGACGAAGGCGTGACCATCACCTACGACCGCAACCAGGCGCTGTCTCGCGAAGACATGCAGTTCATCACCTGGGAGCACCCGATGGTCCAGGGCGGCATGGACCTGGTGCTGTCCGGCTCCATGGGCAACACCGCCGTGGCGCTGATCAAGAACAAGGCGCTGAAACCTGGCACCGTGTTGCTGGAACTGCTCTACGTCAGTGAAGTGGTTGCCCCGCGCTCACTGCAACTGGGCCGCTACCTGCCGCCGGCCGCCCTGCGCTGCCTGCTCGATGCCAATGGCAACGACCTGTCGGCCCGGGTGTCGTTCGAGACCTTGAACGATCAACTGGAAAGCGTGCCGCGCGCCAGCGCCAACAAGTTCATCCAGGCCCAGCGCGATCAGTTGACGCCACGGATCAACGCTGGCGAGGACAAGATCTACCCACGTCACGCCGAACGTGTGGCAGAGGCGCAACGCCGCCTGGCCGCCGATACCGAAGAAGAACTGGCACGCCTGACCGCGCTGCAAGCGGTCAACCCGACCGTTCGTGACAGCGAACTGGTTGCCTTGCGCAAGCAACGCGAACAAGGCCTGGCGATGCTCGACAAGGCTGCGCTGCGACTGGAAGCGATCCGGGTGTTGGTGGCGGGTTAAGCCCCCCCTGCTCCACCGCTTGAACGATCAGGCCCGCAGCGATGCGGGCCTGATCGTTCCCACGCTCTGCGTGGGAATACCTCAAGGGACGCTCCGCGTTCCAGCTCTCGAAAGGGACGCGAAGCGTCCCGGGCTGCATTCCTTTGCTGCGCGTGGGAGCGATCAACGCAAGTGGCTACGCAGTCGCCGCAGAACCCACCGGCTCAACCACCGCCACCAACCCGTCCTTCATCCGCTTGGCATCTTTCACAAAACACCGCGACGCCAACACCAGAAACACCATGGTGAAAAACAGCGCCACCGGAATCAGGTACATCGCGTCATGCAGGCCGACCGCCTTGAACGCCTCGGTCATCTGCCCGGCACCGGCCGAGAGCATCGCCGTGTGGGCAAAGTGATCGGACAACGCGCCCACCACGACCGGTCCAAGACCACCACCCAGCAAGTACAACCCGGCAAAGAACAGCGCCATGGCCGTCGCCCGCAACCGCGGCTCGACCACGTCCTGAATCGCCGTGTAGACGCAGGTATAAAAGTTATAGGCAAACAACCAACCCAGGCTGAACACCGCCACGAATACGCCGATCTCTATTCGCCCAGAATGCAGCGCCCACGCCGTGCACAGCGTTGAAATGATCAGGCTGAACGCGGCGAACAGCAGGCGACCGTTGGCGACGCGCTGGTGGATCTTGTCCGCCACCCAACCGCCCAGTGTCAGTCCGAACAACCCTGTCACGCCGACGATCACCCCGGTCGCCACCGCAGCCTCCTGCAACGGCATCAGGAAATAACGCTGCAGCATTGGCACAAGGAACGAGTTACAGGCATAGGTGGCGAAGTTGAAACAAAGTCCAGCCATTACCAGCCACAGGAATGTCGGCACCGCCAGCACCCGGCGAATCGGTCGATCAATCTTCTCCTGCGACACCTGCACGCTTTCAGCCGCGCCGCGTTTCGGTTCCTTGATGAAAAACATGAAGATCGCCAGGATCAGTCCCGGTACTGCGGCAATAAAGAATGGAGCACGCCAGCTGTCGAAAGCCTTGACCATCGCGCCGATGGTGAAGAACGCCAGCAACAAGCCCAACGGCAGTCCGAGCATGAATATACCCATGGCCCGCGCCCGGCGATGCGCCGGGAACAAGTCGCCGATCAGCGAGTTGGCGGCCGGTGCGTAACTGGCTTCACCGATGCCGATGCCCATGCGCACGATCAGGAAACTCCAGAAGCTGCCGACCATGCCGTTGACGGCGGTCAGGCCGCTCCAAGCCGCCAGGCCCCACCCCATTAACTTGCTGCGCGAGCCGGTATCGGCCATTCGTCCCAGTGGCAGGCCGGCGATCGCGTAGACAATAGTGAAGGCAGTACCGATGATCCCCAGTTGAAAGTCGCTGAGCTGCCACTCCATGCGGATCGGCTCAATGATGATGGCTGGGATCGTGCGGTCGAAGAAGTTGAACAGGTTGGCCAGGAACAGCAGGAACAGAATGCGCCAGGCATTCGCCGCTTGGGTCGAGTTCTGCATGGGTCCGTCTCTTTTATTGTTATGGGGGCTTCACTGCCAGTGCATCCGAGCCCGGAACCTGCAATCTAGTCAGGCAGGCCGGGACTGTCTGTAATTATTCGTAAAGCTGATATCCGCCCATGGGGACAGACGCGGCCCAGGCAACATTTTATTTCCAAACGAACTAAGGTCCATTCCAAAATCATTGGTAGACAATGTGCCACCATCGCTTGCGTTCAATCCATGGCCTCTATACTCCAAGACATTCGCCAGCGTTGATAACGTCGGCCAGGGAGACAAACACGGGGCATGCTAATGGAGTGGCTTGGTCTGCATTTCACTACAGTGCTAGCAGAAAGCGGACAGGTCATACTCCAATGTGTACATGACCCTTTTCTGGTGCTGCTGGCGTATCTGGTCGCCTGCGCCAGCTGTTTTGCCACGCTGGATATGGCCGAACGGATCAATCATGCGCAAAAACCAGCGTCCCAACGCCTCTGGCGCTGGATCGGCGCCGGATGCCTGGCCGGCGGAATCTGGGCCATGCACTTCATTGGCATGTTGGCGTTCCAGGCGCCGATCGACGTTCATTATCATTTGCCCATCACACTCTTGTCGCTACTGATCGCCCTGTGTGCGTCGTGGCTGGCGATGCACACCCTCAGCTTGCCTACCCTGAGTTTTCGACAATGCTGCAAGGCGTCGATCATCATTGGCCTGGGCATCGCCACCATGCACTACGTGGGCATGGCCGCCATGCGCTCGCAAGCCACGGCCTACTACCATCCGGGGCTGTTCATCCTTTCGATCATGATCGCCATCGGAGCCAGTCTTGCGGCACTGCTGCTGGCGAGCTACCTGCGTAATGGCTTGGGTATTTTTCACCAACTGCGCAAATGCGCCGCCAGCCTGGTACTGGGCGCAGGCATCATGAGCCTGCATTTCACCGGCATGGTCGCCTTCGACCTGGCCCTGCCAACTGGCAGCCAATTAACCCAGCCAGGCGAAAATAACCATCTGCAATTGGGCCTGACGGTAGCCGTCATGACGCTACTGATAATAGGCAGCTGCATCAGTGCGGCATTGGCTGACAAGAAGCTGCAGCACAAGGATCGCGATCTGCTGCGGGTGAATTCGCTACTCACCCAACTGGACCAGGCGCGCATGTCCCTGCAACAGGTGGCTCACTATGATGCCCTGACCAACCTGCTCAACCGTCGCGGGTTCAACCAGCTCTTCGCCGAAAAGCTCCTGGAGCGCACTCACGCAGGCGGCATGCTCGCCGTCCTGTTCCTCGACATCGACCATTTCAAGCGTATCAACGACAGCCTCGGCCACGATGCCGGCGATGAATTGCTCAAGGTGCTCGCCCGGCACATCAAAAGTTCAGTGCGCAGTCATGACGATGTGGTAGCACGTTTTGGCGGCGACGAATTCTGCATTCTCATCGACCTGCATGACCGTGATGAGGCGCGACAGATGGCCCAGCGCATCATGCTGAAAATGAAGGAACCCATCGAGCTGTCCGGGCGGCGCATGGTCATGACCACCAGCATCGGCATCAGCGTATTTCCCGAAGACGGCAAGACCTGTGAAGAACTGCTGAAAAACGCCGACCTGGCGCTCTATCAATCCAAGGATGGTGGCCGTAACGGCCTGAATTTCTTCAGTGCCAACCTCAAGGCACGCGCCATGCTCGAACTGCAAATGGAGGAAGAGCTGCGCCACGCCCTGCGCGAAGACACCGGCCTGATGCTCTATTATCAACCGATCCTTGACCTCAAGACCGACCAGGTCAGCAAGCTTGAAGCGTTGATCCGCTGGCAACACCCCGTCCACGGATTCCTCACGCCGGACCGCTTCATTGGCATAGCGGAGGCCAATGGGCTGATTACCGAGCTGGATAATTGGGTACTGCGCAAGGCTTGTGCCGACCTGGGCGAGCTGGCGCGCCAGGGCTGCGGGCACTTGAAGATTGCGATCAATTGCTCACCCCTGACCCTGGCACGCGAAGAATTGAGCGACGAAATCTCACTGGCATTGCGCAGCGCCGGGGTGGAGCCCCATCGACTGGAGCTGGAGGTCACCGAAAGCGCTCTGATGGGCAACATTGCCGAGACGCTGGTGCTGCTGCAGCAGATACGCGCCCTCGGCGTTTCGTTGTCGATCGATGACTTCGGCACCGGTTATTCATCCCTGGCTTACCTCAAGCGCTTACCGCTGAACACGCTGAAGATCGACCGTTCATTCATCCAGGACATTCCGAAATCCACCCAGGACATGGAGATCGTCCAGGCCATTATCGTCATGGCCCACACCCTGCATCTGGAGGTGGTTACCGAAGGCGTAGAAACCTTCGAGCAGTACCAGTTTCTCGAATGCCACGGCTGCGATTTCGTCCAGGGCTACCTGCTCAGCCGCCCGATACCTTTGACCGAACTGCAACCGGTGCTGAACGAAATCAACCAGCGCAAGCATTCGTACAGCGTCAGGCGCCTGGGTCTGGCTCACGGTACATCTGCACTAACGTAGACGGGTCCTTCTCCAGGAAACCCTGCCCCCCGTGCAGGCGCATCAATTGCGCGGCCAAGCCACTGATCGGCGTCGCCGAACCCTGTTCGCGGGAAAATTTCACCGCACCGTCCAGATCCTTGAGCAAGGTCCGCACGTGCCATTTGACCGGTTCGAAACGGCTCTCGGCCATTTGCGGAGCCAGGAACTGCAACGGCCTGGAATCGGCAAACCCGCCGGCCAGTGCTTCGGCGATCCGACTGGCGTCGACCCCGGAGCGCTCCGCCAAAGCCACCACTTCGGCGATGACCAGTGCGTTGCAGGCAACGATCATCTGGTTGCAGGCCTTGGTCACCTGCCCTGCGCCCACGGCGCCCATGTGCGTCACACGCTGGCCGAGACTCAACAAGACCGGTTTGACCCGCTCAAGGTGTGCCACGGTGCCGCCGACCATGATCGCCAGGCTACCCGCTTCGGCACCCACCACACCACCGGACACCGGCGCATCCAGCCAGCCCATGCCTGTTTTGCCGAGCTCTGTCGCCATCTCGCGGGTCGCCGTGGGCTCCAGGCTGGAAAAATCCACCAGCAATTGATCCTTTGTCGCCCCTTCGACAATGCCCGACTTGCCGAAAACCACCTCACGAACCACCGCGGTATCCGCCAGGCACAACATGACCACCTCGGCGTGCTGGCACAACTCGGCAGGCGTGGCGACCTGGCGTGCCCCGGCTTCAACCAGCGGCGCGCACTTGGCCGGATTGCGGTTCCACACCGCCAGCGGATACCCCGCGGCGAGCAAACGCCGGCACATCGGCAGGCCCATCAGGCCGATTCCGGCAAATCCCAGGGCCGGTAACGTTGACATCATTTTGCCTCCTTTGGATTAAAGAACACTGAATATTGGCCGATTCTTCAAGACGCAGGAAAGGATTCCGCCGAGCGACGCGCAAGCTGACTGCGCCGCCCGGGACTAATACGCGCTGATAAAAGACGCGAGTTCTCATTCCGTGATGGTCGACGACAGTATGCCGCCCGACCAACCAGCCCAGGTACATGGCGAACAATGACTTCCAAAAACAACCCGGCCCCTGCGCTTTCCGACCTGACGCTGAGCCCGGCGGCGAACAGCCCCGCACCGTCGAAGCCATTGACACCGTCGCGCCCGCTCGCGACCCAGCAATACCTGTACTTCACCGAAACCAATACCGATCGCATCCTCGACAACCTCGACGGCCTGCGCGACATGGTATTCCCCCGCCCGCCGCATCTGGAAGGCGACAACGAACAGCACAACGACCAGCAATTCCCGTCGGTGTGCCTTATTGGCCTGGGCCGCTGCGGATCGAACATCGCGCTGGATGTCGCAGAACTGGTCTACAACGCCCGCAAGTTCTACCTCAACGAATTCAACAACGACGATCGCCTCTCGCCAGACAAACGCTATGCGGAAAAAGGCTACAGCCCGGCGCAGTGGATTCGTAACAACTTGCGCCTGGGGTCGAACAAGGCCACCAAGCCGGTGTTCCTGGTAGAACCCCTGGTGATGCTGGGCGACCTGGACAAAGACATTGCGGGGCGTATCCGCTTCTCGCGCAAGGGCGAAAAGAGCGGGTTCCTGCGTGACTACAGCAAGATGAAGATCATGGACCTGTCGGAAGTCCATGCCGGGGGTGCCGGTAACGCACCGATCCTCGGACAGTACCTGGCCAAGATTATCCTGAACAAGGACACCCAGCGCTTCTCCAGCCCGGACTGGAAGATGATTCACTCGTACTTGATCGACAGCTGTGGCATCAAGGCCAACCAGTCGCGCCTGTATTTTTCGATCTTCAGTGCCGGTGGCGGCACCGGTTCGGGCATGGCCTCGGAGTTCGGCCTGGCCCAGCAACACTCGTACATGAACAAGACGTTCGACACCAAGCCGATGGACGAGCACGACAGCAAGAGCGGCCATGCCTTCGTCTTCGAGCCGATCTTTACCAGCGGTATCTGCGTACTGCCGAACATCTCCGATCACCGCAGTGAAATGTCCGAAGCGCTGCACATCAACGCCGGTCGCCTGCTGTGCAAATACCTGTCGGAAGAGTGGGATTTCTCCTACAACTTCGCCAACGAAGACAGCAGCGAAGCCAGTGTCATGGGACGTATCCGCCCATGGAACGCCATGATGCTGATTTCCAATGACATCATGCGTTATGCCGAAGAAAGCGATGACGGCAACATCCAGAACATCGACGTCAACGCAATGGAAAAGCATGCCAATCAGTACATCTCGCAGCAGATCTTCAACATCCTGACCGCGCAGGCGGTCACGACTGATTACGACCAGAACTATTTCCGGCGTGCCGGCATCGACATCGGCGAAACCATTCGCCTGGATGCCAACGACCTGTTCATGAGTCTGGCCGGCCCCGTGGCGATTGCCTACGCCGAGTCCGTGGTGCCTGAAACCCAGGCGCCTACCGGCGACAAGTTCAAGGTGTTCGAAAAAGAGCCACAGCGCCTGAACATCGACGATCTGTTCTTCCGCTCCATCGACCTGCCGCACTTCAACAAGGTCACCCAGGCCATCGAAGGCATCAGCCTGTTGCCGATCGAGTCCAAGCGCTATCGTGCGTCGCTGGAGCAATACAAGAATTCGGGATATGACGCGGCAGCCCTGCACGACCTGCACTTCTTCAAGAACTGTTCGTCGGTGGTGTCAATCGTTTCCCTGCCCAAGGACTACAAGCTGTCCTACATGGACCTGAACCGGCTGAAGACGCACCTCAACAACCTGTTCCCCAACACCACGCTCAAGCGTTATGCGTTGGTGATCGGTGCCTCGGCCAACCTGTCGCTGACCACCCTGATCGCCAAGAGCCCATGCCTGTCGGACGATTTCCTGACCTTGATCGTGGCGTTCATCAAGCGTTGCTTTGCGCGCGCCCCTTACCGCTTCGATGACACCCTGGACAACTCGGTCCTCGACTTCATCATCAACGAACAATTCGATGAAGACCTGATCGACGACCTGCTCAACGAGTTCGAGAACCCGGCGAAAATTCTTGATACCAATTGGTATGCGATCAAACCGATGTACGAGAAGAAGTATCGCGAGCTGATCAACGACAAGGACAAGTTTGTCTCGATCAACGATATCCGCCTGTCACGCGATTGCGTGAAGAAAGCGATCAAGTACCTGCGTGAGATCTATCGTCACCGGATTGGCAAGACCAAGGTGATTTCGTTGAATAACCATACGGGTAGAACCGCTTAATCCGTGGCACGCCCATTCGCGAGCAGGCTCGCTCCCACAGTTGACCGCGTACCTTCTGGGTAAATGCGATCCCTGTGGGAGCGAGCCTGCTCGCGAAGGCAAATCCAGAAACAATTGGGCAGTCGTTTAATTGCCTACCCAACTGTTCCCGTTACGTTTACGTCACCGTGAAGCGTGGCCTTTCTCTACGGCAACGTGCCATCACGCTACTCGGCTACACACTTATCTCCGCCAAGCCATCGCACCAAGACAGTGCAACCATTCAAGCCTGCGCCTTTTCCTGAATCATGATCCAGGGCGAAACCACCACCGCCCACAACTCCGGATCCCTTTCAAAAAGATCCAGCGCCCGCGTTTCAGACAGCTTGGCGACCTTGTCGTCAGCCAGCCAGGCGGCCACTTTCTCGCCGTCATCGGTCGCCATGGCTTCGGCGGCAGCGATCAAATCAAGGCCGGGGTCGACCCACAATAGGGCACCCTTGGCAAAGAACGGCTCCAACTCCTTCCAGGTAATAGATGCGGTTTCTCCAAGCAGCTTGGCATAGAGGGTGCTAGGTTCTTCAATCATGGGTCCGGTCCGGAAAAGAAATCGACGCAATGATAACGTCGGTGGTCAGGCAGAAAAACCCAGATGCAATTTGCAGGATCGAATGAAAAGCGCAGGAATGCCAAGGAATGCACGGAATCTGGCTATAAGCCCGTCAAAGCCCCGCCGCAATTCTGACTTTTTCTTTCAAAAAAGCGACACCCCCAAGTTTTGCCCCCCAGCGCCAGCTTCCCAGGCTGACAATCGGCGCTCTACACTGTACCGGTACAGTTGCCGAGGGGCTTTTCCGGGGAATGTCGTAGATACTGACCCGGTTCTGCCGCCGACGGCGCCAGGACTATAAAAATTACAACAGTAAGAGTGGAGCACTATGACTAAGGCTACTAAGCAGATTTCCAAACTGTTTGCCGCTATGGTTCTGGCCGGGGTTGCCAGCCATTCGTTCGCAGCTGACACCATCAAGATCGGCATCGCCGGCCCAAAAACCGGTCCTGTAGCCCAATACGGCGACATGCAGTTCAGCGGCGCCAAAATGGCCATTGAACAGATCAACGCCAAAGGCGGCGTAGACGGCAAGAAGCTCGAAGCCGTTGAATACGATGACGCCTGTGATCCAAAACAAGCGGTAGCGGTCGCGAACAAAGTCGTCAACGACGGCGTGAAATTCGTGGTTGGCCACCTGTGCTCCAGCTCCACTCAACCGGCTTCGGACATCTACGAAGACGAAGGCGTGATCATGATCACCCCGGCAGCCACCAGCCCGGACATCACCAACCGTGGTTACAAAATGGTGTTCCGCACCATCGGCCTCGACAGCGCCCAAGGCCCTGCCGCCGGTAACTACATCGCCGACTTCGTAAAACCGAAAATCGTTGCCGTGCTGCACGACAAACAGCAATACGGTGAAGGTATCGCCTCTGCCGTGAAGAAAACCCTGGAAGGCAAAGGCGTGAAGGTTGCCGTGTTCGAAGGCGTCAACGCCGGCGACAAGGACTTCTCGTCGATGATCGCCAAGCTCAAGCAAGCCAACGTCGACTTCGTCTACTACGGCGGCTACCACCCGGAACTGGGCCTGATCCTGCGTCAATCCCAGGAAAAAGGCCTGAAAGCCAAGTTCATGGGTCCGGAAGGCGTGGGTAACGATTCCATCTCGCAGATTGCCAAGGACGCTTCCGAAGGCCTGCTGGTGACCCTGCCGAAATCCTTCGACCAGGATCCGGCCAACATCGCCCTGGCTGACGCGTTCAAGGCCAAGAAAGAAGATCCAAGCGGTCCGTTCGTGTTCCCGGCCTACTCGGCTGTGGAAGTGATTGCCGAAGGCATCAAGGCGGCCAAGTCCGAAGACTCCGCCAAAGTGGCTGAAGCCATCCACAAAGGCACCTTCAAGACCCCTACCGGCGACTTGAGCTTCGACGAGAAGGGCGACCTGAAAGACTTCAAATTCGTGGTTTACGAGTGGCACTTCGGCAAACCAAAAACTGAAGCCAAGCCTCAGTAAGGCGCTGCCTGACTGACTGCCAACAAAGCCCACGGCGTGCCGTGGGCTTTGTTTTACGAACGTATCTGGGCCGTGCTGGCGTGATCCGCTAGTCTCCCCACCTGAAAATCTCAAAACCGTCATCAGCGGTTCGCTGGCAAATCCCGGATTCGAAGTGGATGCAGATCCACGGGGCCCGGGCGGGAAAATGACTCCACCAGTGAAATGCGTATCAGGTTTTTAGGAGCGCTGTAATGCCTGACATCTATCACTTCTTCCAACAGCTGGTTAATGGTTTGACCATTGGCAGCACGTATGCCCTGATCGCCATCGGCTATACGATGGTCTACGGCATCATTGGAATGATCAACTTCGCCCACGGCGAGGTGTACATGATCGGCTCCTACGTGGCGTTCATCGCCATCGCCGGGCTGGCCATGCTGGGACTCGACAGTGTTCCGCTGTTGATGACCGCCGCTTTCCTGGCGACCATCGTCGTCACCAGTGCCTACGGCTACAGCATCGAACGGATCGCCTACCGCCCCTTGCGCGGCAGCAACCGTTTGATCCCGCTGATTTCCGCCATCGGCATGTCGATCTTCCTGCAGAACACGGTTCTGCTGGCGCAAGACTCCAAGGACAAATCCATCCCCAACCTGATTCCGGGCAACTTTGCCTTCGGACCAGGTGGCGCACATGAAGTGCTGATTTCCTACATGCAAATCGTGGTGTTCGTGGTGACCCTGGTCGCCATGCTCGGCCTGACGCTGTTCATCTCCCGCTCTCGCCTGGGTCGCGCCTGCCGCGCCTGTGCCGAAGACATCAAGATGGCCAACCTGCTGGGTATCAACACCAACAACATCATCGCCCTGACCTTCGTCATCGGTGCCGCGCTGGCGGCCATCGCGGCCGTGCTGCTGAGCATGCAGTACGGCGTGATCAACCCGAACGCCGGTTTCCTGGTCGGCCTCAAGGCCTTCACCGCCGCGGTACTGGGCGGTATCGGCAGCATTCCGGGCGCCATGCTTGGCGGACTGGTGCTGGGTGTGGCGGAAGCCTTTGGTGCCGATATCTTCGGCGACCAATACAAGGACGTCGTGGCGTTCGGCCTCCTGGTTTTGGTGTTGTTGTTCCGGCCAACTGGCCTGTTGGGCCGTCCGGAGGTTGAGAAGGTATGACTAGGAATCTTAAACAGGCGCTGTTCAGCGCTTTGCTGGTGTGGGCCGTGGCCTACCCGGTACTCGGTCTGAAGCTGACCATCGTCGGCATCAACCTCGAAGTTCATGGCACCAGCGACGCCACCCTGATCACCATCGCGGTGTGCTCGGTACTGATGTTCCTGCGTGTGCTGTTCGACCAGCAGATCAGCTCGGCCTGGCGTTCTTCGCCGAGCATGCCGCTGATCCCAGCCAAGGCCAGCAACTTCCTGACCCTGCCTACCACTCAGCGCTGGATCATTATCGCGCTGATCGCCGGTGCCCTGGTCTGGCCGTTCTTCGGCTCTCGCGGTGCGGTGGATATCGCCACGCTGGTGCTGATCTACGTGATGCTCGGCCTCGGTTTGAACATCGTGGTCGGCCTGGCCGGCCTGCTCGACCTCGGTTACGTCGGTTTCTACGCCGTTGGCGCCTACAGCTACGCGCTGCTGTCGCACTACTACGGCCTGAGCTTCTGGATCTGCCTACCGATCGCCGGCCTGATGGCGGCCACCTTCGGCTTCCTGCTCGGTTTCCCGGTGCTGCGCTTGCGTGGCGACTACCTGGCGATCGTGACCCTGGGCTTTGGTGAGATCATCCGTCTGTTCCTGCGTAACCTGACCGGCCTCACGGGCGGTCCGAACGGTATCAGCAACATCGAGAAACCAACGTTCTTCGGCCTGACCTTTGAACGTAAGGCCGCTGAAGGGATGCAGACGTTCCACGAGTATTTCGGCATCGCCTACAACTCGATCAACAAG
Source organism: Pseudomonas sp. EB271-G4-1 (assembly GCF_058791355.1). Taxonomy (NCBI): domain Bacteria; kingdom Pseudomonadati; phylum Pseudomonadota; class Gammaproteobacteria; order Pseudomonadales; family Pseudomonadaceae; genus Pseudomonas; species Pseudomonas sp. EB271-G4-1. The sequence goes on along the minus strand of NZ_JBYTEO010000003.1, from coordinate 123,013 downwards.
GTGATTTTCCTGTACCTGGTTGCGTTGTTGCTGGCGCTCGGCGCGCTGTTCGTCATCAATCGCCTGCTGCGCATGCCCCTGGGCCGCGCGTGGGAAGCGTTACGTGAAGACGAGATTGCCTGCCGTGCACTGGGCCTGAACCCTACCGTGATCAAATTGTCGGCGTTCACCCTGGGTGCCAGCTTCGCCGGTTTCGCCGGTAGCTTCTTCGCTGCCCGTCAGGGCCTGGTGACGCCGGAATCCTTCACTTTCATCGAGTCGGCGATCATCCTCGCCATCGTGGTACTGGGTGGCATGGGCTCGCAGCTGGGTGTGATCCTGGCCGCCGTGGTAATGATCCTGCTGCCGGAAATGATGCGTGAGTTCAGTGAGTACCGCATGTTGATGTTCGGTGCCTTGATGGTACTGATGATGATCTGGCGCCCTCAGGGTCTGCTGCCCATGCAACGTCCTCACATGGAGCTGCGCAAATGAGCCGCGAGATCCTTAAAGTAGAAAACCTGAGCATGCGCTTCGGCGGCTTGCTGGCGGTCAACGGCGTTGCCTTGAGCGTGAAAGAGAAACAAGTGGTTGCCTTGATCGGCCCCAACGGCGCCGGCAAGACCACCGTGTTCAACTGCCTCACCGGCTTTTACAAGCCAAGCGGCGGCAGCATCCTGCTCGATGGCGAGCCGATCGAAGGCCTGCCGGGCCACAAGATCGCCCTCAAGGGCGTGGTGCGCACCTTCCAGAACGTGCGGTTGTTCAAGGACATGACCGCGGTCGAGAACCTCTTGATCGCCCAGCATCGCCACCTGAACACCAACTTCCTGTCCGGCCTGTTCAAGACCCCAGGGTTCCGCAAGAGCGAACGCGAGGCCATGGAATTCGCCGAGTACTGGCTCGAAAAGGTCAACCTCAAGGAGTTCGCCAACCGTCCGGCCGGCACCCTGGCCTACGGTCAGCAACGGCGCCTGGAAATTGCCCGCTGCATGATGACCCGTCCGCGGATCCTCATGCTCGACGAACCGGCCGCCGGCCTGAACCCGAAGGAAACCGAGGACCTCAAGGCGCTGATCAGCGTGTTGCGTCAAGAGCACAACGTCACCGTGCTGCTGATCGAACACGACATGAAACTGGTCATGAGCATTTCCGACCACATCGTCGTGATCAACCAGGGCACGCCCCTGGCCAACGGTACGCCGGAACAGATCCGTGACAATCCTGAAGTGATCAAAGCCTACCTGGGGGAAGCGTAAATGCTGCAGTTCGAAAACGTTTCCACCTTCTACGGCAAGATCCAGGCCCTGCACAGCGTCAACGTCGAAGTCCGCCAGGGCGAGATCGTGACCCTGATCGGCGCCAACGGTGCCGGCAAGTCCACGCTGCTGATGACCCTGTGCGGTTCGCCGCGGGCCCACAGCGGCAGCATCCGCTACATGGGTGAGGAGCTGGTCGGGCAGGACTCTTCGCAGATCATGCGCAAGAGCATTGCCGTGGTGCCGGAAGGTCGTCGGGTGTTTTCCCGCCTGACCGTCGAAGAAAACCTCTCCATGGGTGGTTTCTTCACCGCCAAAGGCGACTATCAGGAACAGATGGACAAGGTCCTCGGACTTTTCCCACGCTTGAAAGAGCGCTTCAGCCAGCGTGGCGGCACCATGTCCGGCGGCGAACAGCAAATGCTCGCCATCGGCCGTGCGCTGATGAGCAAACCCAAGCTGTTGCTGCTCGACGAGCCTTCACTGGGCCTGGCCCCGATCATCATCCAGCAGATCTTCGATATCATCGAACAGCTGCGCAAGGACGGTGTAACGGTGTTCCTGGTCGAGCAGAACGCCAACCAGGCGCTGAAAATCGCTGACCGCGCCTACGTGCTGGAAAACGGCCGGGTGGTGATGACAGGCACCGGTGAAGCGCTGTTGACCGATCCGAAAGTGCGCGATGCGTACCTCGGTGGCTAAGCCTTTGCGGTAAACAAAAAGACGGCCTTTGCGGGCCGTTTTTTTATGCCCACCAAACTTCAACAACATCGCCCCCCCCTTTAGGAGCGAGCATGTTCGCGAAGAACCTGAGGCCACCGCGGGGCATCAGGCTTCCCGCTTTATCGTTAACGACCATCGCGACGGTGCGACGATTCGACATGCTCGCTCCTACAGGGGGGGCGTGATGGTTTAGAGCCTGTCCAGCGCCTCGCCGCTGCGCTTGAACCAGCCCATCAAATAATCCGCCAGCACCTGCGTACGCCTGGGCAGCCCACCCTGATACGGATGCACCAGATACATCGGCATGCTGCGTGTCTGATAATCACGCAGCAGCCAGCGCAAACGCCCGTCAGCCAATTCCGCCGGCAATGCATAGGACGGCAAGCGGGCAATGCCGGCGCCAGCCAGTGCGGCTTTTTTCAACAGGTTGTAATGATTACTGGCGAACGGTCCCGAAACCCGCACCCGCAACAACTCGTGTTGTTGGTGATACAACCACTCCTCCCGACCGCTGTAGTGGCTGTTGAGCAGGCAGCGATGCCCGGCCAGCGCCTGAGGGGACTGCGGCTCACCGTATTGCTCCAGATAGGCCGGGCTGGCACAGGTCAACTCCCGCCACGCCAGTAGCGGGCGCGCCACCAGGCGCTGGTCAATCGCCACATCGGAGCGGACCGCCAGATCGAAGCCGTCACGGGACAAATCGCGGTAGTTGTTGTTGAGCTCCAGTTCGATCTGCACCTCGGGATACTGGGCCGAGAACTCCAGCAACAAGCCATCGAAGAACGTTTCCCCAAGCGACACAGGTACGGTCATCCGCACAGGGCCCGCCATGTCATCCTTTAACCGTGCCAGGGCCTGGCGCGCGCGCTCGACTTGCACCACCAGCGCCTGGGCTTGGGGCAACAACGCAGCGCCTGCCGCCGTCAGGCTCAAGCGTCGCGTGGTGCGTTGTAGCAGGACCACGGAAAACTGCGCTTCCAACTGACTGATGCGCTTGGACAACTGGCCCTTGCTGCAACCCAATTGCTGCGCCGCCAAGGTAAAGCTGCCTGCTTCGACCAACACGGCGAATGCCGCCAGGTCATCCATCTCGCTCATGGATTGTTTCCATTTGAAAACCAAAGGTTGCCTATTAGCGCGCTTATCCGTGAAAAAAACCACTCTAAACTGAGGCCTCACTCAATCGATACGAGGATCAGCCAGCATGAAAATTCTTTTGATCGGCGCAGGTGGCACCATCGGTTCGGCCGTCGACAAGGAACTGTCCCAGCGCCACGAGATCGTGCGCATCGGCCGCAATAGCGGTGATTTCCAAGTGGACATCAGTGACAGTGCGTCGATTCGCAAACTGTTTGAACAAACGGGCAGGTTTGATGCGTTGGTCTGCGCCGCCGGCAACGTGACCTTCGCGCCACTGGATGAAATGACCGAAGAGAGCTTTACCCTGGGCCTGAAAGACAAGTTGATGGGCCAGGTCAACTTGCTGCTGATCGGTCGCGAGTTCGCGAATGACGGCGCGTCGTTCACCTTCACCACCGGCGTGCTCAGCCACGACCCGATTCGCAGCGGTGCTAGCGCAGCGCTGGTAAACGGTGCCCTGGACAGCTTTGTCCGTGCCGCCGCGATCGAATTGCCGCGTGGCCTGCGGGTCAACTCGATCAGCCCGAACGTGCTGGTCGAAGCCATGGGCAAATACGCACCCTACTTCCGCGGCTTCAAGCCGGTTCCGGCGGCCGATGTGGCATTGGCCTACGCAAAGAGTGTGGAAGGCTTGCAGACAGGTCAGACCTTTCACGTGGGCTAAAGCCTTGTGATGAACGGTCAGGCTGAGTAACGTGACGGCACTTGTCAGGAGACCCCAAGATGCGTGCTGCCCGTTCCTTAGTCGTCGTTGCCCTTCTTCCACTGTTCGCCGCATGCCAGTTGTTCGATGGCTCGAGGGAAAGCGCTTCCCACGTCGGCCAGGCCCGTATGCAGGGCCAATTGAGCGCAGCCGACGGCAAGCTGTTGTTCCAGCCGTGCGGCGAGCAGAAACGTTATGCGGTCAACGACACGGGCGGTACCAGCGTCCTGCAACAGGCCGCGAGCCTGGCCGATGCCCAGGGCAAACTGTTTGCCGATGTGCGCGGGCGGATCGTTTCCGGCTCCGGCGACGGGCAACTGGACCTCGAACAGCTGTATCGCATCGAGCGTTCGGGCAATGCCTGTGCCGATCCCGACTTCAAGAAGCTGATCCTGCGCGCCGCCGGCCAGGCCCCTGAGTGGAGTGTGAGAGTCACCGGCAAAGGCATGGTCCTTGAACGCGCCGGCCAGGCGCCGTTGGCCGTGCCCTATGTCGAGGAGCAGTTGGGCGAAGGCCGTTTCAACCTCAGCACCGAAGCCAACCAGCAGCACATCGAACTCTGGGTCGCACCGCAACGCTGCGTCGACAACAGCACCGGCAGCATCCAGCACATGAGTGCTGAATTGCGAATCAACGGCCAGGTGCAACGGGGTTGTGGGTATTTCGGCGGATCGCGCGACGACTGATCGTTTAAGCCTCACGGGCCTGAGCCTTTGAGGCTTATAATCGCCGGTTTCAAACGCCCTGGCGCAGTTGTGCGCCCCGCGAACCGGATCCTGCCATGTTACGAATCACCGAACTCAAGCTGCCAATCGACCATCCCGATGAAGACCTGCGCCCTGCCATCCTGCAGCGCCTGGGCATCACCAGCGATGACTTGCTCGATTTCACCTTGTTCAAGCGCAGCTACGATGCGCGCAAAAAGTCCTCCGAGCTGTGCTTCATCTACACCATCGACCTCGATGTTCGCGATGAGGCCTCGGTGCTGCACAAGTTCGCCGATGACCGTAACGTCAACGTGGCACCGGATGTCAGCTACAAAATGGTCGGCCAGGCGCCGGCCGACCTGAGTGTGCGCCCTGTCGTGGTCGGCTTTGGTCCATGCGGGATCTTCGCCGGCCTGCTGCTCGCGCAAATGGGCTTCAAGCCGATCATCCTCGAACGCGGCACCGAAGTGCGCCAGCGCACCAAGGACACTTGGGGCCTGTGGCGTAAAAGCGTGCTCAACCCCGAGTCCAACGTACAGTTCGGCGAGGGCGGCGCGGGGACATTCTCCGATGGCAAGCTCTACAGCCAGATCAAGGATCCGAAGTTCATCGGGCGCAAAGTCCTCAATGAGTTCGTCAAGGCCGGTGCCCCGGAAGAAATCCTCTACGTCAGCAAACCGCACATCGGTACGTTCCGTCTGACAGGCGTGGTGGAAAACATGCGTGAGCAGATTCGCGCCATGGGCGGTGAAGTGCGCTTCCAGCAGCGGGTTACCGACGTGCTTATCGAGGACGGCCAACTGGTTGGCGTCGAACTCGATGGCGGCGAGCAGATCCATTCGAAACACGTGATCCTGGCCCTCGGCCACAGTGCCCGGGATACGTTCCGCATGTTGCACGGCCGTGGCGTGTTCATGGAAGCCAAGCCATTCTCGGTAGGTTTCCGCATCGAACACCCGCAGTCGCTGATCGACCGCGCGCGCCTGGGCAAGTACGCCGGCCACCCGAAACTCGGCGCCGCCGACTACAAACTGGTGCACCACGCCAAGAATGGCCGTTCCGTCTACAGCTTCTGCATGTGCCCCGGCGGCACGGTGGTGGCGGCGACGTCCGAGCCAAATCGCGTGGTGACCAATGGCATGAGCCAGTATTCGCGTAACGAGCGCAACGCCAACTCCGGGATCGTTGTCGGGATTACCCCGGAAGTCGATTACCCGGGCGGCCCGTTGGCCGGTATCGAGTTGCAGGAACGCCTGGAATCCCACGCCTTTGTGCTCGGCGGCAGCAACTACGAGGCACCGGCGCAACTGGTCGGCGACTTTATCGCCGGCAAGCCGTCCACCGAGTTGGGCAGCGTTGAACCGTCCTACAAACCGGGCGTTGCCCTGGGTGACCTGGCGCTGGCCTTGCCGGCCTTCGCCATCGAAGCGATTCGCGAAGCCTTGCCGGCATTCGAGAAACAGATTCGCGGTTACTCGCTGCATGACGCGGTGTTGACCGGGATCGAGACCCGCACGTCGTCGCCGTTGCGCATCACCCGCAACGAGTCGATGCAGAGCCTGAACGTCAAGGGCCTGTTCCCGGCGGGTGAAGGCGCGGGTTATGCGGGCGGGATTCTGTCGGCGGGGGTGGATGGCATTCGCATTGCCGAAGCCGTGGCGCGGGACATCCTGGGCTTGCAGGCCTGACACATATCCCTTGTGGGAGCGAGCCTGCTCGCGAAGGCGGATTAACACTCAACAGAAATGTTGACTGATCTACCGCTTTCGCGAGCAGGCTCGCTCCCACAGTGATTTCTGCGCATGATGAATTCAGATATTGGCGCGCAACACCGTTGCCGGTAGCGCCTCGCCGCGCTCGACCGTCGCCGCCACCGCATCGATCAACCCACCCAGCTCAAACCCCTCGGCCTCAAGCCAGGCCTGATCGTAGTACGTCGTGGCATAGCGCTCGCCGCTGTCGCACAGAATCGCCACGATCGACCCCTCCTCCCCCGCTGCAGCCATCTGCTGCGCGGCCATCAAGGCGCCGATCAGGTTGGTCCCGCTCGATCCGCCGACGTGACGCCCCAGACGTTTCGCCAGGTAATGCATGGCTGCCAACGACAACGCGTCCGGCACCTTGACCATCGCATCGATGACCTTGGGCAGGAATGACGCTTCCACCCGGGGCCGTCCAATGCCCTCGACCCGCGAACCGTGAGCCAGGCGCAGGCTGGCATCGCCGCTCTGGTAGTAATCGAAAAACACCGAGCGTTCGGCATCGGCACACAACACGCGGGTGGCGTGCTGGCGATAGCGTACGTAACGTCCCAGGGTCGCCGTCGTGCCCCCGGTACCGGGGCTGGACACCAACCAGCTCGGCTCCGGGTGCTTTTCGAAGCGCATTTGCTGGAAGATCGATTCGGCGATGTTGTTGTTCGCCCGCCAGTCGGTCGCGCGCTCGGCGTAGGTGAACTGGTCGATGAAGTGGCCATCGTGTTCGCGCGCCAGGCGTTCGGATTCGGCGTAGATCTGCGTAGGGTCCGTGACCAGATGCGTTTGCCCGCCATAGAAAGCGATTTGCGCAATCTTCTCCTTCGAGGTGCTGGCCGGCACGACCGCAATGAACGGCACCCCCAGCAAACGCGCGAAGTACGCTTCGGAAATTGCCGTCGAACCGCTGGACGCCTCGATGACTGGCGCTCCGGGCTTGAGCCAGCCATTGCACAGCGCGTACAGGAACAGCGAACGCGCCAGACGGTGTTTCAGGCTGCCGGTGGGATGGCTCGACTCATCCTTGAAGTACAACTCGATGCCGGCAAAGCCTGGCAGCGACAAGGGGATCAGATGAGTGTCGGCGCTGCGCTGGAAATCGGCTTCGATGATCCGGATGGCTTCGCGGGACCACTGTCGGATGTCGCTCATGGTAGTTATCTCGATGGATCGGGCAATTGGCGGCCTTTTCACAAGCCTGAGCCTTCAAGCTTAGGAAAAATCCTACATCCAGCACAGATACAGCTGGGTTCCAATGCATCCGGCAACTGCTAGGCTCAAGACCTTGCCGCAGAATCGTGCTGTTACGACATATAACAAAAAAGAATATAACTTTTGTTTTAACAACTAACGGTACGGGTTAGGGTGTGCCACCTTTTGACTTAATCGATGGAGAGCGACTGTGCCTCTGCGTAGCACGTTCACGCGTTTCTTTCAGCTGGAAGCTGCCAGCGGTCTGTTATTGATCGCCGCGGCTATCCTCGCGCTGATCATCAATAACTCCCCGCTGTCGTGGCTGTACAACGGCCTCCTGGAAACCCCCGTCGTCGCCCAGATCGGCGCGCTGAAAATCGCCAAGCCCCTGCTCCTATGGATCAATGACGGGCTGATGGCGATGTTCTTCCTCTTGATCGGGCTGGAGGTCAAGCGCGAGGTCCTCGACGGGCAACTGTCCAAGCCGTCGCAGATCGTCCTGCCCGGCGCAGCCGCCATTGGCGGCATGGTCGTGCCAGCGTTGATCTACTGGTTCCTCAACCGCGACAACCCGCCGGCCCTGAACGGCTGGGCGATCCCGACAGCCACCGACATCGCTTTCGCGCTGGGTGTACTGGCGTTGCTGGGCAAACGCGTTCCGGTCTCGCTGAAGTTGTTCCTGATGACCCTGGCGATCATCGACGACCTCGGCGCCATCATCATCATCGCGATTTTTTACTCCGGCGAGCTGTCGACCCTGTCCCTGGCACTGGCTGCAGCCTGCATCGCGGCGCTGATCGGAATGAACCGGCTCGGCGTGGTAAAGCTCGGACCGTACATGATCATCGGCCTGATCCTCTGGGTCTGCGTACTCAAGAGCGGTGTGCATGCCACGCTGGCGGGCGTGACCCTGGCCTTCTGCATACCGTTGCGCACGAAAAACGCCGAACCGTCGCCCCTGCTGACACTGGAACACGCGCTGCACCCTTGGGTGGCCTACGGCATCCTGCCGTTGTTCGCCTTCGCCAACGCCGGCCTGTCGCTGAGTGGCGTTACCGCCGAGAGCTTCACCCATAACGTGCCAATGGGCATCGCGATTGGCCTGCTTCTGGGCAAGGCAATCGGCGTCTACGGCCTGACCTGGCTGGCGGTGAAAACCGGCATCGCCGCCCTGCCCCAGGGTGCCAATTGGGGCCAGGTACTGGGTGTCGCGATTCTTTGCGGCATAGGCTTCACCATGAGCCTGTTTGTCGGTTCGCTGGCCTTTGAGCCAGGCGTGAGTGACTACGCGGGGATGGATCGGATGGGGATTCTCACCGGTTCGATTCTGGCGGCCTTGATTGGCTATGCCGTCACGGCTGCGGCGAGTCGCAAGCCTGCACTGCAAACGGCGCACCTGTAGGACCAAGCTGGCTCCAGGCGGCGTTCCGATGGACGTCAACGATGATGCGGGAAATCTGAAACCCAACGGTGTTTTCAGGTTTTTCGCGAGCAAGCTCGCTCCTACAAAAAACCGTACAGAACTTCGGATTCTTCCTACGAGCTTTACGGAAGCTGCCTGCATAAATCCCCAAGCCTTTCTCGTTAACGTTGCGATTTGTGACCGTGCCTTTTGCTTTATGCAGACATGGTCAAATTCAGCAATTTTGGAGAGGGTTATGGCGCTACGTCAGGAACTGATGCCCCCGCACCTTTGCGAAACCAAGGTTGCTCGCCTTGCAAACCTTGCTGCGCAAATTGATGGCGCAAATCAGGATCAGACCAGGGATCAGCTGGCTCAATTCAATCGAGAGGCTATGACGGATCTGACCTCTCTCGATTTTCCAGGTATTGACGAAGCCCAGGATCATGACACTTGGGTTCGCCAGATCCTGATGGGGCCTTATGAGCGCCGCCTGAAGGATATCTCCCAACCTGAAATGATCGAAATGGCTCGAAGAGTCATGGATGCGGATATCCCGGAACACGCCACCTGCTTTTGGCTGCAAATGTTGGCCCTCAATATTCCAGATGCTCGTATTTCCGATCTTTTTATCTGGCCCGGCGAATATTTTGGTGATGGGGACGACGCTCGAGAATTAATACCCGAGCAAGTCATTGAAACAGCCCTAAAGAACGATTTTTAGCCCGATGCCGGAAACCGGCGCAAAAAAAACCCGACCAGTCACCCTGGTCGGGGTTTTCTCTTACCCGTATTACCGCTTAGTGAGAAACGCGACTGGTGCCATCAACCGTGGCAATACGCACGCGCTCGCCGACGCGGAACACTTCGTTTTCCTGAACCTGCTGCACGTAGGCACGCATGCTGCCGTCGTCTTCACGCACGGTGATCTCCACGCCCTGGGTGCGGGTCAGGCCTTCTTCGGTAGCCGAGCCCAGCAGCCCGCCGGCCACTGCGCCGATGACCGCTGCGACGATACTGCCTCGGCCGCCGCCGATGGCACTGCCGCCAACTCCGCCGACCACTGCACCCGCAGCGCCGCCGATCGGGGTCTTGGTACCTTCGATTTTCACCGGCCGCAGGGCTTCGATGGTGCCCATGCGAATCGTCTGCACGCGACGCGCTTCGTCACGGGAATAGGAGTCACCGGTCAAGCTCGATTGGCAGCCAGTGAGCAACATCGCCATGGTGGAAAAGGAAGCAACCAGCAGAACAGACTTACGCATAGCATCAACTCCAAAGGACAAGTAACCATTAAACTCCGCAGCTGAACGCCTGTCACGGCCTTGCCTGGAGAAAATTGCTTCGATTCAGGCTCTGTACAGGCCCCTTGACGAGCTCACCACACAGTTGTGGCTATTTGCAAAACTGCGCAACTGACCAGGGATCTATATGGATTACTTTATCATTGTCGTCACAACCGTCGCTGGACTGTACTTCCATGGGTGGCTATATGTGCGCATCAGACGCTGGATGGACCGTGACCTGGCATTAGCGCTGGCTGGCAAGGACGAGCAGAAAAAAGCCTTCATGCTCGAACAGTTGGCAAGCGCTCATGCGCAGAAAATCAAGCGTCGAGACCTGCCGCGGTGGCTCGAGGCCGCAGCGGCAAGCTATTCCGAGCGGTAGACTGCTTAAGGCGCCAGACGTTCAAGAATCCAGTTGGCGCCCTGCAGACGATAGTTGAGCCGGTCGTGCAGACGGCTTGGACGACCCTGCCAGAACTCGATGCGCTCTGGCAGCAAACGATACCCACCCCAATGTTCAGGGCAATGTGGCTGGGTATCGCTGAAACGCTGCTCGGTATCCTTGAGCAGCGACTCCAGTTCGCTACGATCGGCTATCACCCGGCTCTGCGGCGAAGCCCAGGCACCGAGGCGGCTGCCCAGCGGGCGCACCTGATAATACGCATCGGACTCCTCGGGCGTGACCTTCACCACCCGACCTTCAATCCGTACCTGACGCTCCAGCGTCGGCCAGAAAAACGTCATGGCCGCGAATGGATTCGCCTCCAGCTGCTGGCCTTTGGCGCTGTCGTAGTTGGTGAAAAAGGTGAAGCCCTGCGCATCCAGTCCCTTGAGCAGCAGAATCCGGCAATGCGGCCGCCCGTCCTGGTCGACAGTGGCCAAGGTCATGGCATTAGCCTCCACCGGTGCCTGCTCGGTTTTCACCGCATCGGCAAACCATTGGTGGAACAGCGCAAACGGCTCGGCCGGGGCTTGTGCCTCAGTCAGGCCATCACGGGTGTAGTCGCGGCGCATATCAGCCAGGGCCTTGGTCATGGCGCAATCCTTATGGTTAACGAATCACTTCTTTGTGGTATCGGCGGCGACTTTGGTCGCGTCGGCAGCGGCTTTGGCCGGTGCGGTCTTTTTCGCTGGCGTTGCGGTTTTAGCCGGTGCCTTCTTGGCTGGAGCCTTGGCGGCTTTCTTGGCCGGCGCTTTTTTCGCCACCGGTGCAGCCGCTTTCTTCGCTTCGCTTGGTGCTGGAGTCACAGGCTTGGCCACCGGCTTGATGTCCTGGGTTGCAACCACGCGCACAGGCGCCGGGGCCGGCATATTGTACTTGCTCAGCAACGCGACCATGGTGTTTTGCGGCGTTACCAACAGCTCCACTCGACGGTTCAAGGCGCGGCCCTCAACGCTGTCGTTGGCGGCACGCGGAGCTTCGCCGCCCATGCCACGCAGCATCAGGCGATCACGCTGCAGACCACTGAGGCGGAAGATCGCCGCCACGGACTGCGCACGCTCCTGACTCAGCTTCACATTGGCGGGCGCTGCGCCCGAGGTATCGCTGTGGCCGAGTACCAGCACGGCGGTCTTCGGGTCAGCTTCAAGGATTTTCGCAACGCGAGTGAACGGGCCGAGCGTCACCGGCAAGAGCATGGCCGGGCGGTCCGGGTTGAACGAGCCCTCTACGGGCGCGGTCACCACCAATACGTTTTCACGGCGTTCGAGTTGCAGGTTGCTGTCCTTGATCGCTGTGCGCAGACGCGGTTCGTAGTCGTCCAGCCAAGCCTGGGTGACTTTCGGATCGGGCATCGGCACGGCTTTGGCTGTGCTCTGCTCTTTGCCACCAAACGGCCACCACCACTTGCCATCTGCATCAGCCTCAGCCTTGGCCTTGGCCACTTCGACCGGCTTGGCTGCAGGTTTTACTTCTGGTTTTTTATCGAGCGCTTCCTCGGAACCGAACGGCCAGTACCAAGGGCTGGAACTCTCAGCCTTGGCAACCGGTGCGGCAACGGGTTTCAGCGCTGCCGGGGCTGGCGCTGGCTCCTTGGCCGCGACTTTGTCGGAAGACCCGAACGGCCACCAGCTGCCGCCGTCTACATCACTTTTAGGAGTCTGTGCGCAACCTGTAATAGCGAAGCACAGTGCCAAGGCGAGGGTGGGTTTGGTTGACATTGGATATCCACAAAAATGAAGTAGTTAAAATCAGGCCGGATCGGCCCGCATAAACAGACGGTTGGAAACTGAAAAGGCCATCGGGTTCCAGCTCCGGAACCGTTGAGCGTGATTTACAGACAAGTGGCCAGTACCCGCACAAGCTTTTGTGCGCGCGGATCCATCAAGACGTACGGCCCCAGGGTATTTGTCACAAAACCGAACGCCACATCATGCTCGGGGTCGGCGAAACCAACGGAGCCGCCAGCACCCGGATGCCCGAACGCTCTCGCGCCCAGTCCGAAGGTGGCATTGGGCACATCCGGTTGATCGAGCATGCAGCCCAGGCCAAAGCGCGTTCGAGTCAATAAGGTCTTGTCCTCGCCGAGGCTGTGCTCGCGGGTCAGTTCATCGAGCAACTCGCCTTCGAGCAGGCTGCCATCGAGCAACCCGGTGTAAAACCCGGCCAGGCTACGGGCATTGCCGTGGCCATTGGCCGCCGGCTGCTGCATGCGTCGCCACTCCGGCTTGTTGGTACTGGTCAGAACCGACGGCGGATTGGTGAAAGCGCGGGTGGTCATGGCCGCTGGCTCACGCATGGTCACTTGCAGCAGGCGCTGGGCCGCCGCATCGCCGACATTGCCCTTGCCGCGGGCAATGTGCGCCACGCGATAGAACTCTTCATCGGCCAGACCGACGTGAAAATCCAGGCCCAAAGGCTTGGCAACCCGCGCCACGATGGACTCACCGGGACCACGACCATCCGCACGGCGCAACAGTTCTCCGACCAGCCAGCCATAAGTGATGGCCGCATAACCGTGACCTTCGCCTGGCGTCCACCAGGGCGTTTCGGCGGCCAGCGCCTCGACCATGGTTGGCCAGTCGTACAGCGCTTCGGGAGCAAGCAGCTCGCGCAACGCCGGCAGCCCGGCCTGATGGCAAAGCAGCTGGCGCAAGGTGACCGATTCTTTGCCTGCGGCGGCGAATTCCGGCCAGTAGCGAGCCACCGGGGCATCCAGTTGCAGCTTGCCTTCAGCCACCAGCTGCAGGGCGGTGACGGCGGTGAAGGTCTTGGTGCAGGAGAACAGGTTGGCAATAGTGTCGCTGTGCCAGGCTTCGGCCCCGTCCTTGTCGGCGGTGCCGGACCACAGGTCGACGACGGTTTCGCCGCCGATCTGGATGCACAACGCGGCGCCACGTTCCTGAGGATCGTCGAACAACGCCGCGAACGCTTCGCGCACTGCCTCGAACTTAAGCTCGTAATGACCCTGAATCTGCACCCGCGACTCCCCGAAGAACGTTCTGTAAAAGTGGCCCGCATTGTTCCAGCCCTTGAGGGTTTTGGGAACAGGTGCGGGCTGGGCGGTCAATCACTCGCAAAAATGACTGGACATTTGGAGTGTCTGTTCAGGCGCCTTCGCGAGCAGGCTCGCTCCCACAGGGATCGGACTCAATGACCTTTGCCGGAATGCCCACCAGCGCCCTTCCCCGGGCCTTTCCCGGCTTCGGCCTTGCGCCCGCCCTCGGCGTCGTGGCTGGCTTTGTCGACCTCAGCTGCAGCCTTCCGGGCCTCTTTGCCCAACTGATCAAGCGCCGACAGGTTGCTCTTGCGCACACTGTCGACAAAGCCCTGGAATGGCAGATCGGTAACGCCTACCAAGCCAAAGTGACCATTTTCGCCATCCAGCAGGCGCCCGGTCACGGGTTGGTCAAGGTATTGAAACCAGTGCAACCCGACAATCGACGGTTCGTTCAGCGCCTGTTTCAGGAAATTCGCGTAGGCCGGGCCACGGTCTTCTTCCTTCGCCAATTGCGTCACGCCGCCCCAGAACGGGCCGCGATCGGTTGAGCCAAAGTTGAATTCGGTGATCAACACCGGCTTGTCGAGGCTGCGCAGTTGAGCGAAGTCGTAACCATCCTGCGGTTGCAAGGTGTACATGTTGAAGCTCAGGACGTCGCAATACTGCGCACAGGACTCCACGGCTTCCGGGGTGCTGATGGCGAACCGGCCACCGAGCAGCAACTGGTTGGGCGCGTGCCACTTGAGGGAATCGGAAATGGTCTTGAAGTAGGTGTCGGCGAAAACCTTCTGGAAATATTTGAAGTCAGCCTCGATTTCCGGGTGCTCGGCGCTTGGCAACGGCGGTACGAAGCCTGGGTCTTCCATCAGTTCCCAGGCCGGCAGATCGATACCCCAGGCTTTCGACAAGCCCGCCTGGTTGCGGTATTTGTCGCGCAACTGCTTGAGGAACGCGCGCTTGGCCGGCACGTCGGTGGTCATTTTCAAGGTGGCGTACGCCAGCGCGTAACGGGCTTTCGGGTCGTCGCCGGGACCGGCCCAGGCCAGTTCGTTATCGGCGAAGTAACCGATCAGCCATGGATCGTCACGGTGATCGCGGGCGGCAATGGCCACGGCGCGCTCGGTCGCCATGGCGAAACGCGGGTCGAACGGGTCGGGCATCCCGCCCCACCAGTCGCTGCCGGTGCTGATGCTGGCGTAATCGCCGACGATCGACAGTGGCAAGGTGTAGGGAACGCGTTCCGCGTCACCCAGGCTCGAGGCGCTCCAGTTGCCGAGGGTGTTGAAGCCCCAGGCTTGCAGGCGATCGAGGGTGTGAGCGGTCCAGCGTTGTTCATCAAACGTCGCCTTGCACGGCTCGACAGGTGTTGGCTCCGCGGCTTTCGCCACCGTCGCATCGACGGCGCCGGCCTTGGCGGCTTCGGCGACACCGGATTCGGCGGTTGATGGCGCGACGGTGGGCTCGGCAGCCTTCTCGGCCGTTGCCTCTACCGCGTCAGCCTTGGCCGCCTCAGCGACTCCGGCTTTGTTATTGCTACCCAATGCACAGGGGTCGCCATACAGACGCTGCAGATTGGCGCCGTAGAAGTCGTACCACTGGCCAAAGTTGAAGCCGCGGCCCTGATCCACACCATTACCACCGCGGTTATCACCTTCACCGTAGTGACTGGCCAGCGGCTCGTCAGCCTTGGGCAGGGATTCGAACATCCATTCACGACCGGCGACGTAGGTCTGGTTGACGTCCGCCGTAACGGCATTGACCCCCAGCGAGTAGAACGGGTGACCTTGTGGCGTCACCAGGTACCAGCGGCCGTCGCGTTTTTCTGTGCGAAAAAAGCCGCTGGCCTTGAACGTCGGCCCGTTGGTCCACCCGCCGAACTTGTCCAGGGAAGACTTTTCGCGCTCAGCCAGCCAGGTTTTCAGCTGCTGTTGCTCCTTGGCGGCGACGCTTTTCAGTTGTTCGTCGCTGCTGATTTTTTCTGGCCATTTGGCCCGGGTCGATTGGCCATAAGTGTCCACCAACGCGCCATAGACCGTTTGGGTCACCCCTTCGCCGTCCTGCACCCCAAAACGCTCCAGCAGGATGCTTTGGGCAACTTTCGGCTGATCCATGGACAGGCTGACCGACACTACCTGGCTACGGTCCAGTTCACCGGCACTGCTGGCCAGCAGGACGCGCTGGCCGTCGACCGTCATCGGCATCGGTGGCCCCGCCTTCATGCCTTGGCTGAGCGGCGAAGTCGGCTGCAATGGCACCAGCAGGGTCTGCGCTGGGCCGGCTGGAAGATCGACGCGACTGACCAAAGTCTTGCCGTCGTTGCTCTGGATGGACACGTAGAGGGTCACGGCCCAGTTCATCGCGCTCTGGATCCGCAAGCTCATCACGCCCGACTGCGACCAGTCCCATGCCCCACTCTGCGGAGACAGGCGCAGGGTCGGCCGGGCTACCGGGTTGAACGTCACCCGACGCAGCACTTCACCCTCGGCGGTTTGTTCGGCGTTGGATTGCGGCAGGCTGGCGTCCTGGGTCGCCACCTGGACTACATCGGCGGGGCGCACAAAGTTGAACAGCGTCTGTTGGCCTGCGGGTGCGGCCAACAAGGGCGTTGCGAACAGGGCAAGAACGGCAGGTAGCGAGCGACGCACATAACGGCGAATCATGAGAACGATATTCTCCCTAGCGACCCGGATGGGCCAATGGAAAAGCGATGGTAGAGAGATAGACAGCGCGGTGGGCAAAACTGCCCACCGGTTTATCAGGAAATTTCACGTCGGAAGGGAGGTAACGCATTGAGGATCGCCTTGCCATAGCGCTGGGTGACCAGGCGCCGATCGAGCAAGGTGATGGTGCCGCGGTCCTCTTCGGTGCGCAGCAGGCGGCCGCAGGCCTGGACCAGTTTCAGCGAGGCATCGGGAACCGAGATTTCCATGAATGGATTGCCACCACGGGCCTCGATCCATTCGGCCAATGCCGCTTCCACCGGGTCATCCGGTACCGAGAATGGAATCTTCGCGATCACCACGTGCTCGCAGTACGCGCCCGGCAAGTCGACCCCTTCGGCGAAACTCGCCAGGCCGAACAACACGCTCGAATCCCCGCCATCGACACGCGCCTTGTGCTTGTTCAGGGTTTCCTGCTTCGACAGGTTGCCTTGAATGAACACTTGCTTGCGCCAGTCGCGATCCAGGCCATCGAACACGTCCTGCATCTGCTTGCGCGAGGAAAACAGTACCAGCGTGCCCCTTGAGCCTTCGACCAGTTCCGGCAGATCGCGGATGATCGCCGCGGTATGGGCCGCTGCATCCCGCGGATCGGCGTTCAGGTTCGGCACCCGCAACACGCCGGCGTCGGCGTGATGGAACGGGCTCGGCACCACGGCGGTCACGGCCTTTTTCGGCAGGCCGGCGCGCATGCGAAAGCGGTCGAAGGTGCCCAGGGCAGTCAAGGTCGCGGAGGTTACGAGCGCACCATAGGCCACGTTCCACAGGTTGCGCCGGAGCATTTCCGCCGCCAGGATGGGACTGGCGTTGACCTCGATATCGAACAGCGAGCCGCTTTCCGACAAGGTCAGCCAGCGCGCCATGGGCGGGTTGTCTTCGGGGTCTTCAGCGGTGAACGCGACCCACAACTCCCAGTTGCCCGAAGAACGGGACAACAGGCTGCCGAACAGCGGATACCACTCCTCGGCCTGGTTACTGGCGATGCCGATATTGACCTCGCCGTCCATGCCTTCCTTGAGCAATTCAGTGAGGCGGGTGAACAAATCAGTCAGGCGCGCAAAGCCTTTCTTCAGTTCGATGCCCATTTCGCGCATGTGCTCGGGAATCACCCCGCCGACGAAACGGTGACGCGGGCGTTCGCGGCCTTCGACGTCTTCGCCGGGCTTGAAATCGGCAGCCTGTTCGCAGGCGGTGAACATGAACTGCTGCTGCGTCTTGATCTCCCGCGCCAGCTCTGGCACTTGCTCGATCAGTTTGCCCAGGTCACCCGGCAAGGGATGCTGGGCCAGCAGCTTGGTGAGGTTCTTGGCGGTGGTTTCCAGCCAATCGGCGGTGGAGCGCAGGCGCGTGTAGTGGGCGAAATGACCGATGGCCTTGTCCGGCAGGTGATGGCCTTCGTCGAACACATAGATGGTGTCGCGTGGATCGGGCAGCACGGCACCGCCACCGAGTGCCAGGTCTGCCAGGACCATGTCGTGGTTGGTGACAATCACATCGACCTTGCCCATGCCTTCGCGGGCCTTGTAGAAGGCGCACTGGCCGAAGTTCGGGCAATGGCGGTTGGTGCACTGGCTGTGATCGGTGGTCAGGCGCGCCCAGTCGGCGTCCTCCAGGGCAGTGGACCAGCTGTCGCGGTCACCGTCCCACTTATTGCCGGCGAGTTTCTCGATCATGCTGGTAAACAGCTTCTGACTGGCCTCATCGACCTCGATCTTGAAACCTTCTTCCTCGAACAACTGGGCAGTGGCGGTTTGTGCGTGACCTTCCTGGAGCAACATGTCGAGCTTGGACAGGCACATGTAGCGCCCACGCCCCTTGGCCAGCGCAAAACTGAAATTCAACCCGCTGTTGCGCATCAGGTCGGGCAGATCCTTGTAGACGATCTGCTCTTGCAAGGCGACGGTGGCCGTGGCAATCACCAGGCGCTTTCCGGCCGCCTTGGCCGTGGGGATGGCCGCCAGGCTGTAGGCCACGGTCTTGCCGGTACCGGTGCCGGCTTCCACCGCGACAATCGCGGGGTCGCCACTGCGCCGGCCTTCGTCGTCGGTGTCGATGTCACCGAGGACCTTGGCGATTTCGGCGATCATCAGGCGTTGGCCGTAACGCGGCTTGAGGCTCTTCGCTTCGAGAAAACGCGAATAGGCGCCCTGGATCGTGGTTTTGAGTTCAGTGCTGATCATGAATTGTCGGGCGCAAAAAACGCTGGATAAATTTTCAGTAGTTCGGTTCGGCCGCTATCATACCCCGCTAATGAATCCCGCGCAGAACGGAGTAACCCGATGACACCTTTTAGCCTCATATATAGCCTGCATGTACTGGCGGCCCTGGTCTGGGTCGGCGGCATGTTTTTCGCCTGGATGGTCTTGCGCCCCGCGGCCTTGAAGGCGTTGGAGGGCCCTGCCCGGTTGAAGCTGTGGCTAGAAGTGTTTCAGGGTTTTTTCCGCTGGGTCTGGGTCGCGGTACTGTTGTTGCCGATCAGCGGCGTGGGCATGATTCATCTGCAATACACAGGATTTGAAGCCGCGCCGCGTTACGTGCAGGTGATGATGGGGTTGTATGTGGTGATGACCGCGCTGTTCATACGGATCCAGGCGTTGATGTTGCCGGAGTTGCGCGCCGCGGTGACAACCCAGGATTGGCCGGCGGGAGCTGCGGTGCTGGGGAGGATTCGCCGGTTGGTGGGGATCAATCTGATTGTAGGTCTGGTGTTGGTGGCGATTGCGGCGGTTCGGCCGACGTTGTGATCGGTCCCACGCTCTGCGTGGGAACGATCGGTCTGGGGGATGGGGGTTACAACCGCTGCACCGTCACCGAACCTGCAGCCCCCTCCTCTCCCGGTTGCCCGTCCAGGCCAGGCTTGCCACTCTTGCCGCCATCGGCCTTGTAGACCAGGCAACCCTTGGCTTTACCGCCCGCCCCCGGCTTACCACCTGGCCCGGCCACGCCACCGGCACCGCCGGCCACTTGAACCTTGATCTTGTCTGCGGGGTAATCGCGAGGCACCGCCAGCCTGACCGCCGCGCCAGGCGCACCGGCCTGGCCATTGCTGCCATCGCTGCCGTCGGCACCGCGACCCGCCTGGCCCCAGGCGCAACCTGGTGCCTGGCCGTTGGCCCCGTCGAGGCCGACGAATCCTGGTGCGCCCGCGCCACCGCGACCATCCACCAGCAGTTGCGGTGCCGTCAGTGCCTTGATCTGCAAGTTCAGGTTGCGCCCGGAGCGGGCAGCCTTCTGGTAAGTCCCCGGTGCGCCGCGCGCGGTGATCTGGCTGCCCTCGGACAGCTCGGCTCGGTTGACCTTCAACTCCAGCGCCTGCTCACCAGGGACGATGGTAATCCGCGCGTCACGGCCCAGGCGCAGTTCACCAACGCTGACTTCGGTCACGTTCGAGGGAATCAGCAAGGTGCCGTAGTCGGCCACTTCCAGGCGTTCCAGTTGCAAGGTGCTGGCAGTGTTGGGCAGGCGCATCAGCGAGTTGGTTTCGACACTCACCACCTGGGCGCAAGCCAATGGGCTGATGAGGGCGGCGAGCAGACAGAATTTACGCATGGGAAGCCTTAGACGGGGTGGGAGCCGGGATGGTTTGCAGGTGGAAAACGCCGAAAAAGAGCACTTTCAAGCGATCGAGCCAAGGGTGGGCGCGGCCCCTGAGGCTGCGGTAGCAGAACAGCGCCTCCAGCAGATGAAGCCCCGCCAGCAGGCAGCCGGCCAGGTTGACCAACGGGTGCAGCGGATAGATGAACGGCGTGAGCAGATTGAGCAGCACCACCAGCCAGAACACCAGGGTCAACAGCTTCCCCAGCCCCCATATCACGTTCATACGCACCCCCGATCAGAATTATTATTTGCTCGCACAGTAACGGCTTCCACGCGGGATAAGCCAGAGGGCAAGCGAAAATTCCGGACGAAGATGGCAAATGGCCGACGGAACGACGTAAATCATCGCCCGACGGCTCTATTGCGCGGTTCAGCGATTGATGTGCAACTCCACGCGGCGGTTTTGCGCGCGTCCTTCTTCGGTATCATTATCGGCAACGGGCTCGCTCTCGCCCTTGCCTTCGCTGGTGACTTTATTGGGCGCAACGTGCTGGCTGAGCAGATACTCGGCGACGCTGCTGGCACGTTTTTGCGACAGTTCCTGGTTGTATTCATCCGACCCAACGCTGTCGGTATGCCCGACCACCTTGATGCTCGCGACGCTGGGGTCCTGCAGTTTACCCATCACCGAATCCAACTTGCTTTGCATGCTGGGGGTCAAGTCAGCGCTATTGAAGGCAAACAGCACATCGTCGGCATCGCTCAGGGTAATGACTTCGGCTTGCACAGGTTCAGCCTTCACGCTGGCCGGGTATTGCGGCAGCGGGCAGCCATGATGTTCCACAGGGGTATTGGCGGGCGTGTCGGGGCAGCGATCGCGACGGTCGAATACGCCATCATCGTCTTCGTCGCCATCCTGGGCATAACAGATCAAACCACCGCTCAAGATCCCGAGCGCCGCTCCACCGGCCGCCCAACCGCTACTTTGGATAGCGCCCAGACCTCCACCGACGAGTCCGCCGATGAGGCTGCAGATCGGCCAGGTACGTTGATTGAGGGGGGCGGTGCCATCGCTGTGAGTAGCGCAACCGGTCAACAGGCTGCCAAGCAGCAGAACCGGCAAGACGGTCCTTGTGAAATTGCTCATTTTTGAAAGCTCCTGTGCCACCGGCCGATGCCGGTTACACAGGAGTAAAGACCCGCATCCACGACTGCACAAGCCGTGGATGCGAGGGCTCTAGCGGTTGATTTTGATTTCCGTGCGACGGTTCATCGCGCGACCGTCAGCAGTTTTGTTGTCGGCAACCGGCTGGCTTTCCCCGGCCCCGGAGACCGATACGAAGCTACTGCGAGGCACACCACTTTCGATCAGGTATTCCACCACCGAATGCGCGCGGCGGTCCGACAGTTTCTGGTTGTAGGCATCGCTGCCCACGCTGTCGGTGTGACCGGTCACGGTCAGTTGGGCGCTGGCTGCTTCCTGTTTCAGGCGAGTGGCGATGGTGTTGAGCTTCTCTTTATCGGCGGCTGTCAGCTTGGCCGAGTCGAACTGGAAGTTGACATCGCGGATGACGATGGTTTCTTCCTTGACGACCACGACCTCTTCAACCACTGGAGCAGGCGCTGGTGGTGGGCAACCATCGGCATCGACCTTCACGCCCCGTGGCGTGCCCGGGCACTTGTCGCGGCTATCGAGCACACCATCGCCATCTTCGTCACCATCACCGTGAACCCAGCAATAGGCTGCCGCCGTAGCACCGACTACCAACGCGCCATAACCGGCCCATGATGAACTCTCGGTCGCGCCGAGACCCGCACCTACGACACCACCGACCGCGGCACAGGTCGGCCAGTCGGTTTTCTGCAAACCTGCGCAACCAGTCAACACACTGGTTAGCAGAACCAGGGGTAATGCTGTCCGAACTATGCTCATCTAGTTTTCTCCTGAAGGATCGGCTTAGAACCGATTCAGGGAGTAAAGACCGGAGTTTTAATCTCCGCCAGCAATAGGCCATGGCAGTTTTATCTCGTGTTCACAGGGGATCGTGACTTTTCACGCAAAGCCGCTCTAGGATCGAACAAGCGGGCAGGCTAGTCTTGGCAAATCTGATTGAGGATCTTCAATGAATGCAGGTATTTCTTCACGCACGCCGCAGCAGGCGCTGGCTGCTTTGCTGGACCGTTATGCCCCTGCGCGCCTGTTGTTGATTGGCGCCAGCGAATTCCCCGCGCTTGAGGCCTTCAAGCTTGCGCATCCGGACAGCAGCGTGGCGCATACGGCGCCCGGACCGCTGCCTGCCGAGCTGGCGGCGCGCCGCTTTGACCTCGCGCTGGTGGTCGACTGCCTCGAACACCTGCCCAAGCGAGATGGGCTGAACCTGCTCGGTGGCATTCGCAACCTCAATGCCAGCCGCATCGCGGTGCTGGCCGACTTGCCCGCGAGCGGCTGGCAGGAAACCGATTTTTTCTCCCTGGCACTGCAAGCCAGCGAACGCTTCCAGCGTGACGAGCAGGTGCTGACGCTGTTCACTTATGATCTGCTTGACTACAAACAAGTACCCGACTGGCTCAACTCGCGGTTCTGGGCCAATCCGGAAAACTTTGGGAAATACTGGTGGTAACGCAATGAGTACATCCATTTGCCCTTGCGGCAGCGGCACCCTGCTCGATGCCTGCTGCGGCCATTACCATGCCGGACATCCGGCACCCTGCGCCGAAGCCCTGATGCGCTCGCGCTACAGCGCCTACGTGCTGGGCCTGATCGATTACCTGGTGGCCACCACCCTGCCCGCCCAGCAAAGCGGGCTCGATCGCCAATCGATTACTGACTGGAGTGCCCAGAGCACCTGGCTGGGCCTTGAAGTCGAAAGCTCCGAAGTGCTCGGCGGCCAGCCGGAGCATGCCTTCGTCACGTTCACCGCACGCTGGCACGACGGCAGCGGCGAGCACAGCCATCGTGAACGCTCATCGTTTGTACAGAATGCCGGACGCTGGTACTTCATCGACCCTACCGTGCAACTGGACATCGGGCGCAACGACGCCTGCCCTTGCGCGAGCGGGCACAAGTTCAAGAAGTGCTGTTCGGGGTATTTCGGTAGCTGATACAAGGTCAAAAGATCGCAGCCTGCGGCAGCTCCTACGTCGAATTGACGTACACCTTGTAGGAGCTGCCGAAGGCTGCGATCTTTTAGCGGCTAGACTGGGGTTCTAGGGAGAGAAAAACGACTATGATCACCCAGCAACTCGCACGCATTCTGCTCATACTGGCTCTTTGCCTGGGGCTCGGCGGCTGCGCGTCCTGGTTCAGTAACGATGAGCCAGACCCCGAGGTGCATCTGGTCAGGGTCGAAGTCGTGCGGGCCAAGCTGTTGGAGCAGCGGTTCGTCCTGCATTTTCGCATCGACAACCGCAATGACAGCGAGCTGACCGTGCGCGGCCTGGAGTACCGCATCCACTTGGGCGACATCCTGCTGGCCGAGGGCGAGCACGAGCACTGGATCACCGTAAACCCCAAGAGCAGTCGTTTTTACAAGGTGCCGATCCGCACCAACCTGTGGCCTAAGGTCAGGGACCTGGTCAAACAACTGAAAAACTCCGAGCAGGCCATTCCCTATCGTCTTGAAGGTGAGATGGAAACCGGTTTATTCATCGCTCACTACGTGCACCTGGCGCGTAATGGCGTGATAATCCCCGCCGATCTAATTCCGGAGCAACCTCGATGACCCAGCAACCCCATGTTCATGGCCCAGACTGCAACCACGATCATGACCATCACCAGCATGATCACGACCATGGCCATGTTCACGGCCCGAACTGCGGCCACGCCCACCAGGAACCGGTGCGCAACGCCTTGAAAGACGTCGGCCGCAACGATCCTTGCCCATGCGGCAACGGCAAGAAGTTCAAGAAGTGCCACGGCGCTTGATCGGCTGAATCCGATTCTCTGTAGGGGCTACGGGTGTATCAGGCTGGCCGCCTTCGCCGGCAAGCCGGCTCCTACAGGGTTTCAACCGCGTCCAGGATATGTGCGGTGCTGGTGACGGTGGCGTACTCGCCGTGCAAGTTCCCCAGCGACATCGCATGAACCTCTTCGGCTGAATGGGCATTGCCGAAAAAATCGGCCTTGTCGAAGGTAAAGCAGCCATCCTCCACGACCCAGGTCTCAAACCCCAGATTGCCTGCCGTGCGCGCCGTGGACTCCACCGAGTTGTGAGTCGCCACGCCAACGATAACCAGTTGCTCGATCCCCGCCTCGCGCAAAACGGCTTCCAGCCCCGTCGAACAAAACGCGTCCGGTACCTGTTTTTGAACGTGTCGTTCGCCAGGAGCAGGCAGAAACCGCGTCTGAAACTCCACCCCGGTCTGCCCAGGCCAGAACACTGAATCCTCTGAACGGGACAAATGTTGCACGTGAATCACCGGCCGAGCGCTACGGCGCCAATGGCCGAGCAGTTGCAGCATGCGCTCCTCGGCCTGGAGATTGTTCCGCCGACCGAGTTTGGGATGCAGGATGCCTTTCTGTTGGTCGATGATGATCAGCGTCGCGTTGGTCTTGAGCTCCATGCAGACTTCTCTCAGACGATTCAAAGGGGCAATTTTTGCAGATTTTTTCATAAGGACCGCTCCCATGTTGCATGGGAGCGGCCATCAACGCCGGCTCAGTGACCGAACACGCCTACCTTCTTGGCTTTCTTTTCGGTGCGCTTTTCGATGGCGGTTTTCAGCGGTTTTTTCTTCGCTGCTTTCTTCGAATCCATACCTTTGGACATGATGCGTACTCCACTGACTGGGGATGTGAGATCAGGTATACACCTATCTTCGGCGGCGTGTTCTTTTATAATCACCCGCTTTGCGCACCGACAGTCCAAGACCATGCCCGACACCCAGTACACCCGTCTCGACGAGCCGTCATGGCCGCTGATGAACAAGTTTTATCGCGCCCACCAATCGTCGATGAAGGCGGTCCGCGACGCACAATTGTGGGTTGCGCGGCGCGACGGGATCGTCGCGGCGCTGTGTTTGCGGCCGGTGTCCGGCGGGCATTGGTTGACCGGGCTGTTTGTCGACCCGGCCTGTCGCGGACAGGGTGTCGCCGCGGAATTGATCGCCGCCGCCACCCAAAACATTGAAAGCCCGGTATGGCTGTTCTGTCATCCGGACTTGCGTGATTTTTACCAACGTCGTGGCTTTGCCTTCGATCCGCCAATGCCCTACGCCATGGTCGAGCGCCTGAGTCGCTACGCGCGCAGCAAGCCGATGATTGCCATGGGCCTGGAGCCGTAACAGTCAGTCGTCTGCGTTGGGATCAAGGTCCGGGAACATCACCTCGGTAAACCCGAACTTGCTGAAATCGCTGATGCGCGACGGGTACAACCGACCGATCAGGTGATCGCACTCATGCTGCACCACCCGCGCGTGAAACCCTGAAGCGATACGCACGATCGGCTCGCCCTTGGGGTCGAACCCTTCGTAGCGGATGTGTTGATATCGATCCACCGCGCCGCGCAGGCCAGGCACCGACAGGCACCCTTCGAAACCTTCTTCCATCGTCGGGCTCAGCGGCGTGATCAGCGGATTGATCAGAATGGTCTGCGGCACCGCTTCGGCGTCCGGGTAACGTTCGCTGTGCTCAAACCCGAAGATCACCAGCTGCAGGTCGACTCCGATCTGCGGTGCGGCCAGGCCTACCCCGCCGACGCTTTCCATGGTCTGGAACATGTCGTCGATCAGTTGCCACAATTCGGGGCTGTCGAACATCTCGGCCGGCACTTGCGGGGCGATGCGCAGCAGGCGTTCATCGCCCATTTTCAGGATTTCACGGATCATGGTCAGGTTTCGTCAATGGTCGGTTTGGGTTTTGAATGATCCCGGCCCAGTCCCGACACGTGGTGTTTTTCCTCATGGACGGGTCCATGCTCGCCGGGAACCTTCTCGCCAGGGTCTTTGCCCTCTCGCGACATGTGCTCGATCACCGCATTCATTTCCGCTCCCAGCAGCAACACTGCGGCGGAAATGTAGAAGTACAGCAACAGCACGATGATCGCACCGATACTGCCATACATGGCGTTGTAGTTGGCGAATTCCTTGACGTACAAACCAAAGCCCAGGGACGCGATGATCCAAACCACCACTGACAGCACCGAACCTGGCGTGATGAAGCGGAACTCCTGTTTGACGTCGGGCATGACGTAGTAGATCAAAGCGACGGCAACCATCAACAAAATCACGATCATCGGCCAGCGCACGATGCTCCACAGCGTGACAATGAAGTACTCAAGACCAACTTGCGATGCGATCCAGCTCATCACCTGCGGCCCTAGCACCATCAGGGCGGCAGCGATAAGCAGCATACCGGCGATGCCGACGGTGTAGATGATCGACAGCGGAAAGCGCTTCCACGCCGGCCGGCCTTCAACCACATCGTAGGCGGCATTCATCGCGCTCATCATCAAGCGCACGCCGGCCGACGCGGTCCACAGGGCAATCACGATACCCACCGACAGCAGTCCCCCCTTGGATTGCTGGAGCTGGTCGATCACCGGGTTCACTTGCTCGAGCGCCTGGGGTGGCAACACCAGCTCCGATTGCAGGCGCAACCAGGAAAAAAAGTCTGGCAGATGCAGGAAGCCGATCAGGGCAATCAGGAACAGGATGAAAGGAAACAACGAAAACAGCATCTGATAGGCCAGCGCCGAGGCATAGGTCGACATCTCGTCATCGACGAACTCGGTGACCGTGCGCATCATCACACGGTGGATAGGCAGGCCTCTCATGTCTGGAAAAATCATTAGCGTCTCCATTCGCCGCAATCAAGATAGGGTTGAAGTCGTGGCGACTCAGGGGCTGTTTTCTACATCAAAGCAGTTTACTTGGCGACTTTGAAACGATTTCCGTGCTCAAGTTCAGGCTGACACAAAAACGGCCATCCGTGGATGGCCGTCGCGTTTGCCAATCAGGCCGAATCAGGCCTTGTCGACGCCTTTTTTGACAGCGTCCTTGGCTTTGCCCACGGCTTGCTGAGCTTCGCCTTTCTTTTCCTGCACAACGCCTTCGGCGCGCATCTTGTCGTTGCCGGTAGCCTTGCCAACGCCTTGCTTGACGTTACCAGCGGCTTCATTGGCCATGCCTTTAACTTTATCGCCTGTGCTGCTCATGGTATTTCTCCCGAACATATTGATGAATAAAGTGGTTACAGAAGGTTGACCGGAGGCGTTTGCACGGAGTTTCATTTATTTTTATCGCGACATTTCATCGATCCGAGCAGGTTGGGCTTTATGTTTACCGGCCAACCCCCGAGAATGCGCAACGTATTCAGGCCCTGGCGCTGAAGATCCAATTTTGTAGGAATGTTATGAAACTCGATAAAAAGCAGGCCATTGCCCGCAGAAATCAGGAACTCGGCGGTGCTGTGCTTGGCGTCAACAATTGCCACTTCACCGAACTGAACCGCAACCGCAACATCTGGTGGTTCGACATTCCGGTGTCGCGCCTGGCTGTTGGCCAGTACGAGTGGATTCACCTGCTGATGCACACGCCAGACACCGACGAACTGCTGCACCTGAAAGTGCCGACGGTGTTCCTGCGCGAAAAACTCGAAGGCCTGGTGGTACGCAACGAAGGCAAGCGCAAGGCGGCCCTGAGCCTGGAACTGAGCGCCGACAAGGACTCGTTCCTGCAGGACATGCGCCCGGCGGGCACCAACGTTAATTTCGCGCCGTTCCGCCAATAACGCCCCTCTTGCTTGATCGTTCCCACGCTCTGCGTGGGAACGATCAGAACACAAACAAAAAGCCCCGCATCTGCGGGGCTTTTTGTTTGATTACGCGGCGGTTTTCTTCGCGTTGATCTTCTTCAACTCTTCATCACGCAGTTCACGACGCAGGATCTTGCCGACGTTGGTGGTCGGCAGCGCATCGCGGAACTCCACCGCTTTTGGAACCTTGTAGCCGGTGACGTTGGCGCGCATGTGCTCCATCACCTGCTCCTTGGTCAGGGTCACGCCCGGCTTGGCGACGATGAATATCTTGATCGCCTCGCCCGATTTCTCGTCCGGTACACCAATGGCCGCGCATTGCAGCACGCCCGGCAGGGTCGCCAGCACGTCTTCGAGCTCGTTCGGGTACACGTTGAAGCCGGACACCAGGATCATGTCTTTCTTGCGATCGACAATGCGCATGTAGCCATCCGCCTGGATCAGCGCGATGTCGCCGGTTTTCAACCAGCCTTCGCTGTCGAGGATTTCATCAGTGGCTTCCTGGCGCTGCCAGTAGCCCTTCATGACTTGCGGGCCTTTCACGCACAACTCACCGATTTCGCCCAATGGCTGTTCGACACCGGCATCATTGACGATTTTGCACAGGGTCGACGGCACCGGAATGCCGATGGTGCCGATCTGGATGTTCTGGATCGGGTTGACCGTGGCCACAGGGCTGGTTTCGGTCATGCCGTAACCTTCGCAGATGGCGCAACCGGTGACTGCTTTCCAGCGCTCGGCCGCCGCCAGTTGCAGGGCCATGCCGCCGGACAGAGTGACTTTCAGCGCCGAAAAATCCAGCTTGCGGAAGCCTTCGTTGTTGCACAGGGCCACGAACAAGGTGTTGAGGCCGACGAAACCGCTGAACTTCCACTTCGACAGTTCCTTGACCATCGCCGGCAGGTCGCGCGGGTTGCTGATCAGGATGTTGTGGTTGCCGATCAGCATCATCGCCATGCAATGAAAGGTGAAGGCATAGATGTGGTACAGCGGCAGCGGCGTGATCAGGATCTCGCAGCCTTCATTAAGGTTGGAGCCCATCAACGCCTTGCACTGCAGCATGTTCGCCACCAGGTTGCGGTGGGTCAGCATCGCGCCCTTGGCGACGCCAGTGGTGCCGCCGGTGTATTGCAGCACCGCGACATCGCTGCTGGCCGGGCTGGCTTCGGTCACGGGCTGGCCATGGCCCTTGCTCAGCACATCGTTGAACTTGACGGCTTTGGGCAAGTGATAGGCCGGCACCATCTTCTTCACATACTTGATCACGCTGTTGATCAGCAGGCGCTTGAGCGGTGGCAGCAGGTCCGCCACTTCTGTGACGATTACATGCTTGACCCCGGTTTTCGGCACGACGGTTTCAGCCAGGTGCGCCATGTTGGCCAGGCAAACCAGGGCTTTGGCACCGGAGTCGTTGAACTGGTGCTCCATCTCCCGCGCGGTGTACAGCGGGTTGGTGTTGACCACGATCAAGCCGGCTCGGATGGCGCCGAAGACGGCAACCGGGTACTGCAACACGTTAGGCAGTTGCACGGCGATTCGATCGCCCGGCTGTAAATCGGTATGCTGTTGCAGGTAAGCGGCAAAGGCACCGGACAATTCGTACAGCTCACCGTAGGTGATTGTCCTGCCCAGGTTGCTGAATGCCGGTTTGTTGGCGAAGCGTTGGCAGGACTGCTTCAACACTGCCTGAATATTCGGGTACTCGTCTGGATTGATGTTGGCAGCAATTCCAGCTGGGTACTTATCCTTCCAAAAGTCTTCGATCATGGAAGCCCACTCCTCAGCAACGCGAATTCAACACCGCATTTGATGCGATTATTATTGGTGTTTGTCTATAGGTGAGTCTGGCTTTTACTAGGCCGAGAAGTCACAAAGCGCGCCGAGAGTAGCAGCTTTAAAAAGGGTCGACTAGAGCCAAAATCGGCCTCTACGGTCACAATAGTGACTCAAGATTGCTAATCGGTCATTTTAGAGCAAAAAACCTATATGTCGCTGAAAGCCCCGTAAATCGGGGTATCAAAGCAAAAGATCGCAGCCTTCGGCAGCTCCTACAGGGATCGCGTTCCATTGTAGGAGCTGCCGAAGGCTGCGATCTTTTGGGATCGCCTCAATTTATTGGCGGTTATGCGATATCCCGCAACTCCCGCCGCAGAATCTTGCCGACCGGCGTCATCGGCAGCGATTCACGCAAGACGATGTGCTTGGGCACTTTGTATGCCGTGAAGTTTTCCTTGCAGTAGGCCTTCAGCTCTTCAAGGCTGACCCCTGCCTCACGAGCCACCACGAACAACTTCACCGCCTCGCCCGAACGCTCGTCCGGCACACCGATCACCGCGCAGTTGGCGACTTTCGGGTGAGCCATGACCACGTCTTCGATTTCGTTCGGGTACACGTTGAAACCCGAGACGATGATCATGTCCTTCTTGCGATCGACGATGCGCACAAAGCCGTCCGGGTCGATCACCGCAATGTCACCCGACTTGAACCAGCCCTCGGCATCCAGCACTTCGTTGGTCGCTTCGGGTTTCTGCCAGTAGCCCTTCATGATCTGCGGGCCCTTGATGCACAGCTCGCCCCGCTCGCCCAATGGCTGCTCGACCCCTTCGTCGTTGATCACCTTCAACGTGGTGCCCGGCACGGGCAGGCCGACCGTGCCGATGCGCGACTGGTCGCCGTACGGGTTGGTGCAGGCCACCGGCGAGGTTTCGGTCAGGCCGTAACCTTCGGTGATGCGGCAACCGGTCAACTGCTCCCAGCGCTCGGCCGTGGCCTTGACCAGTGCGGTGCCGCCGGAGTTGGTGAGTTTCAGGCTGGAGAAGTCGAGGGTCTTGAAATCCGGGTGGTCCATCAGCGCGACGAACAGCGTGTTGAGCCCCAGCAATGCCGAGAACCGCCAGTTTTTCAGCTCCTTGATGAAGCCGCCAATGTCCCGCGGATTGGTGATCAGCACGTTGTGGTTGCCGGTCACCATCATGCACATGCAATTGGCCGTGAAGGCATAGATGTGGTACAGCGGCAGCGGTGCAATCATCACCTCCTGACCTTCGCGCAGCAGCGCCTGGCCGTCGGCCGCGAACTGGCTAAGGCAGGCCCGCGCCTGCTGCATGTTCGCCACCAGGTTACCGTGGGTCAGCATCGCCCCCTTGGCCAGGCCGGTGGTACCGCCGGTGTATTGCAGCACGGCAATATCCTTGAGGCCGGCGTTCAGCGGCTTGATGCTCTTCCCTTTGCCCTGATGCAAGGCGCTTTTGAAGGAAATGGCCTGGGGCAAGGAATAGGCCGGGACCATTTTTTTCACCTTGCTCACCAGCGTATTGACCAACCAGCCCTTGGCGGTGGGCATCAGGTCGCCCATCTTCGCTTCGATCAGGTACTGGATGTCGGTGTCCGGGAGCACTTCCTGGACCTTGGCCCCGAACATGTTCAGGTACACCAGTGCCCGGGCACCGGAGTCCTTGAACTGATGGCGCATCTCCCGCGCGGTGTACAGTGGGTTGGTGTTGACCACGATCAGCCCGGCGCGCAAGGCGCCGAATACGGCGATCGGGTATTGCAGGACGTTGGGCATCTGCACCGCGATGCGATCCCCCGGCATCAGGTCGGTGTGAGCTTGCAGGTAACCGGCGAACGCTGCGCTGTAGCGTTCCAGTTCGGCGTAGGTCAGGGTGACACCCATGTTGCTGAATGCCGGGCGATCCGCGAACTTCTTGCAGGAACGTTCGAACACCTCGATGACCGACTTGTATTCAGCGACATCAATGTCCAGGGGTACGCCGGCCGGGCGTTTGTCATTCCAGAAATCAGGTTGCATTGTTCTTGTCCTCTTTACCTGAACCTATCCGGGGCCGCTGCCCTGTCATTTCGCAACAACAGAACGCGGAGCTTCACGGACACTAGCAGCTATGGTGAATCAGGCAAATATGGGCCAAGGCGTCATTGATCGTGTGAATCTTCCCGCCGTGGCGTGGGCTGATGCCAGCGGCTTTATGCGCTATACAATGCAACCACCTCGCGCACCCTGCATGGAAAGGAATCGCCATGATCCACGACACGTTCTGGCTGACCACCAGTGACCGCAACCGCCTCTTCGCCAACCAGTGGCTACCTGCTGGCGAGCTCAAGGCCGTGATTTTGCTGGCTCACGGCATGGCAGAACACAGCGGCCGCTACGCGCGCCTGGCGGAAAAATTCTGCGAGCAGGGCTACGGTATCTACGCGCCGGACCTGCGCGGACATGGCAAAACTGCCGAAAACGGGACGCTCGGCCATTTCGCCGACAGTGACGGCTGGGCCAAAGTGGTGGGTGACCTGGCGTGCCTCAACCAACACATCGGCCAGCAACACCCCGGGGTGCCTATCGTGCTGCTTGGGCACAGCATGGGCAGCTACATCGCCCAGGCCTATCTGTTGCATCACAGTGCCAGCCTGCACGGGGCCATTCTCAGCGGTTCGAACTTCCAGCCGGTGGCGCTTTATCGTGCAGCCCGGCAAATCGCCCGTGTCGAACGCCTGCGCCAGGGCCCCAAGGGCCGCAGCGCCCTGATCGAATGGCTGTCGTTTGGCTCGTTCAACAAAAAATTCAAACCGGCGCGCACCCGCTTCGACTGGCTCAGCCGTGACCCGGTGGAAGTCGACCTGTACGCCAACGATCCGCTGTGCGGCTTTCGTTGTACCAACCAGCTTTGGATCGACTTGCTCGGCGGGTTGCAGCAAATCAGCAAAGCGTCCAATCTCGCCCAGATCGATCCGGGCCTGCCGCTGCTGGTGATTGGCGGCGAATGTGATCCGGTGAGTGAGGGCAAGCGTCTGAAGGATCTGGCCAACGCGCTGCGCAAGGCTGGCAGCCAGAACTTGCAACTGACCGTTTACCCGCAGGCGCGGCACGAACTGTTCAATGACATCAACCGTGATGAAGTGACGAGCGACGTGTTGGCCTGGATCAACCAGGCGTTGAGCAGTCCACGACCACACCGAACCGAATAGTTTTTTGTGAATTTTTTAATTCGTCACAGGAATCGAGAGACATGACCCAGGTTACCAACACCCCTTACGAAGACCTCGAAGTCGGCCAGACCGCCAGCTTCAGCAAAACCGTTGAAGAGCGCGATATCCAGCTGTTCGCCGCGATGTCCGGCGACCACAACCCGGTGCACCTGGACGCCGAATACGCCGCCAGTACCATGTTCAAGGAGCGAATCGCCCACGGCATGTTCAGCGGTGCACTGATCAGTGCCGCGGTGGCCTGCGAGCTGCCTGGGCCGGGCACTATCTACATCGGCCAGCAGATGAGCTTTCAGAAGCCGGTGAAGATTGGCGACACCCTGACGGTGCGCCTGGAAATCCTCGAGAAACTGCCGAAGTTTCGCGTGCGCATTGCCACTCGCGTGTTCAACCAGCGCGATGAGCTGGTGGTGGACGGCGAGGCGCAGATCCTCGCACCGCGCAAGCAACAGTCGGTGACCTTGACCGAGTTGCCGCCGATCAGCATTGGCTGACGTGTCGTTATGATCGTTCCCACGCTCCGCGTGGGAATGCCTCAACGGACGCTCCGCGTTCGGCTTTTTGGGACGCAGAGCGTCCCGGGCTGCATTCCCACGCGGAGCGTGGGGAACGATCAGTGTGAACCCTCCTGCACCTGCACGCTCGCCGTCATCCCCGCACTCAAGTTGAGCCCCTCAGGCACGTTCTCCAACTTGATGCGCACCGGTATCCGTTGCGCCAGCCGAACCCAGTTGAATGTCGGCTCCACCTCTGCCAACAACTGGCCATCCGGCGTGGTATTTCGGTCGGCAATCCCCCGACTGATGCTTTCCACCCGCCCCTGCAAGGCATCCCCGGCGCTCATCAACCAGACTTTCACCGGGTCGCCGACATGGATGCGCGGCAGTTTGGTTTCTTCGAAATACGCCTGCACATAAAAGGTCGAGTCATCGATAAGGGCCATCACCGATTGCCCAGCATTCACATAATTGCCTTGGGCCAGGCGCAGGTTGGTGATGTGCCCGTTGCGCGGGGCTTGCACTTGGCTGCGGTCCAGATTGATTTGCGCAGCCTTGGCTTCGGCCTGGGCTTCGCGCAGTTCGCCACGGGCGATGCCGGCGTTGATCTGCGCGTTTTCCCGCAGCTCCGCACTGATCGCCTGCGGCCCAAGACTGGCGCGCCGGCTGGCTTCGCGCTCGCGTAGATTGAGTTGTTGCTGGCGGGTCTGCACCACGGCTTCAGCCTTTTCCAACGCAGCTTCGAAACGGTCGCGGTCAATGCTCAGCAACAGGTCGCCGGCCTTGACCTGCTGGTTGTCGTAGGCCTTGAGCTCTCGCACCCAACCTGACACATCCGGGGAAATCACCACCACGTCCGCACGGATGCGCGCGTCGCGGGTCCAGGGTGTCAGCATGTAGTACTGCCACAAATGAAAACCGGCAAAAATTGCCACCGCCACCAGGCACAGGGTGACCGCGACACGTACAGAAGTACGCATATTCAACTCCTTACAAAGGTCCGAGGACGACGGTGATCACGGTCAATACGCAGACGTACAAGGCGCAATCAAATAACGCTTCATGCCAGATCCAGCGGCTCACCGGCGTCAGGCGCAACAGCAGGCGCAAGGCGCCGGTCACCAGCAGCGCCAACACCACATAAATCAGGAACGGGCTGAGCAGCACACCGCCCACTGACCACTCACGCAAGCCCATCGATGTCCTCCTGCTGGCGGCACCAGGCGCGCCAGCTGTGTTGCAATTGCAGCACCGCACCCTGGGCCAGTTTCACCGCATCGCCGGGTGGCAAGGCGTACAAGGTTTGCAGCAACGCTGCACTCGGTTCGGCCAATGCCTCGGCGCGACTGCCAGCGGGGCCTTGGCGCAGCACATTTTCCAGGTCATCGAGATAACGCCGTTGCGGCTCTGTGACCGGCACCTGCGCCACCGCCAGGCTCAAGCGCAGGTGCAACAATTCATCGCCGATGTCCAGGCCGAGCAAGCCATCGTCCCAACGACTGCGCGCTGGCTCCGGCAGTTCCGGATAGTGCCGCGCCAATTGCAGCAAGCGGTCGGCCATGCGCCCACCGAACCAGCTTTCAGCGCCCGCCAGGTTACGCCGTGTCAGGCGTACCAGATCGTCCAGGGTTGCCGCCAGCAGGCGTCGGCCATGCCAGGCCGGGTTGCGCAGGATCAGCAAGTGAAACGCCAGCACCGCCGCACCGACACCAATCACCATGGCCTGCGCGCTGTTGAAGAACGTTGCGACGTCGAACTGCATCTGGTTCAACGGGGCGACCAATACGATGAAATGCAGGCAAAACGAGGTGGCAGTAGCGCCGATCTGCGCCTTGGCCATGCCCAAGGCACCCAAAAACAGCGGTACACCCATGCCCAGGCAAAGCATCGCGAAACTGCTCCATTGCGGCAGTAGAATTTGCCCGACGATAAACGCCGCCGGAATAGCCAGAAAAATGCCGCGCATGAAACTCATGCCGATCTGCGCACCGTTCTCGCGACTGGCAAACAGGCTGCAGACCACACAGGTCAATACCAGTGCACCGGCTGCGGCGGGCCAGGCGGTTGCCAGCCAAAAGCTCGACACCACCAGGAAGGCCAATGCGCTGCGGGCGCCGAAGACCAGGGCCAGAGACAGATCGCGATGTGGCGTCAGGGTTCTCGGTGGGTCGAGTGATTGGCCGCCCTGCTCCACCACTTTCAACGCTGCGTTTGCCGCCATGGCGGTATCTATCAACAAGGTGAAACGGACCAGGCAGTAACTCTGCGCAGAACTGATGCCCGGATCATGGGAAGCATCGAGCAAGCGCGGGCGCAATGCTTGCAGGGTCGCGGTATCGGCGTTGTTCAGCGCCTCCTGAACCTCGTTCATCCAGGGCAACAACAGCTCGGACTCTGGCGGCGCCAACTGCTTCCACTGCCTGCGCACCGAACGGGCAATACGCAGCAGCATCAACAGCTTCTGGCTCAAGCCGCTGATGGCCCGCGCACGTTGCCGACCACGGCTGCCTTCGAACCAGGCATGTTCGCGCTGGGCGTCCACCGCGACGATTCGTCCGAGGATTTCCAGCAGCCCCTTGCGCGCCTGGGCATCACCGGCCAGGGTCGCCTGCGCCGCATTGAAACCGCTTTGCCAGGCAGCCCGGGCCTGATCGGCTAATTGCCGTTCGACCCGCAGCGGCCAGAGCAAGGCACTGCTGGCCGTTGCGCAGATAATCCCCAGGCAGATTTCCGTACAGCGCGCCACCGCCTGATCGAACACCGTCAGCGGATGGTTGATAGCGGGCAAGGCAATGATCGCCACCGTGTAGCCGGCCAACACAAATGAATAGGACCAGGCGCTGCGCAACAGCGTTGAACTGGCGGTACACAGCCCTAGCCACAACGCCAGGGCCAGCAAGAACAACCAGGGCGTCTGGGCGAAGACACCCATGAACACGACTGACATTATTGTCCCGACCAGGGTCCCCAGCAGCCGCGCCAGGCCCTTTTGCAGCACCATACCGGACAACGGCTGGGCCACGATGAAGGCCGTCATCAACGCCCAGGCCGGTTGCTCAAGCCCCAAGCGCAACGCCAGCCACAACGCTACGCCCCCGCCGATCAAGGTCTTGATCGCGAATTGCACGGCGCGGCGGTCGGGCAGGAACAAGGCCTGCAAAGTGATAGGCACGGAATGGACTCTTGGGAGCACGATTTAACGAACGATAGTCGGCCTGAGCCGTGTAACTTGAAAACAAATTATTAGCTAGCTATCTATATCGCGTCCAGCAGTAAATCCATAACACAAAAAAACGCCAGACTGGCTGGCGTTTTTGACAGCTAACGGACGCTTACGAGCGTGCGCGAGCCTGGTTGCGCAGGGCTTTCACCTGATCGTGATTGCGTTGTACGCCATGGTACTGACGCTCTACGAGGTCGCGAATGCCCACCAGGTTGTGCTTGTTGATTTTTTCCATGGCGTCCCTGTAGGCCTTCAGTGCATGGTCTTCACCACGCTCGGCTTCATTGAGCACGGCCTCTTCGTCCTTGCCGGTGAACATCGACTTCACGTCGACCCAGCGACGGTGCAGATCACCGCTGACACTGGTGGAAGTTTCCGGATCGCCACCCATGGAGCGCACGGCGCTTTGCAGTTCTGCAGCCGCCGCGGCACAGTCGGCCGAACGTTGCACGAACAGGGTTTTGAGCTCAGGGTGCTTGATGTCTTCAGCGCAAGTCTTGAACCCTTCCTGACCGTCCTTGCTGGTTTCAATCAGGTCGTTGAGTACAGAAATCGCTTCTTTATTCATGTCGGTCATTTTTCAATTCCTTGCGGGTTGATGAAAGATGCAATAGGTATTGCACTGGTCATGCCAGCCTGGAACCGATCGTTAATTTGTTAATTTTCAATAAGTTAGAATAGAACAGAAAATCTGTACCCGTTTTATTTGCATGATCTGTCATTTGGCCTGCATGCAGAATGCCTGTATTTTCCAGACTGATTGATTCAAGGCGACCGATTGATGAACCCTGAAAAGCTCGAATTGCTGATTACTCGCCAAATGCCCTTTGGCAAATACAAGGGGCGAATCATCGCCGACCTGCCCGGCCCCTACCTCAACTGGTTCGCCCGGGAAGGTTTCCCCCATGGCGAACTGGGTGGCTTGCTGGCCCTGATGCAGGAAATCGATCACAACGGCTTGTCCGAGTTGCTCGAACCCTTGCGCGCCAAACATGGCAAACCCGCGCCCCGTCATTGAAATCGCCCACTCATCGAGTAATCCATGCCCGACAACACCCTCCGTGCCCGTGATGAAGCTTTCTGGCGAACCTTTGCCGACCGCTACGAAGTCCAACCTGGCCCGATCAATCTGGAAAACGGTTACTTCGGGCGAATGTCGCGCACGGTGGTCGAGGAATACCAACGCAACATCGAGCTGATCAACCGCAGCAACTCGGTTTATGTGCGCCAGCGTTTCGAACAAGGCGAGAGCCAGAAGATCAGTTCGCAGGTGGCCGGTTTGATTGGCGTTGCCGCAGAAAGCGTGGCCCTCACCCGCAATGCGACGGACGGGCTGCAAGCGTTGATCCGCAACTACAACCGCTTGCAGCCGGGCGACCAGGTTCTTTTCAGCGACCTCGAGTACGACACGGTCAAGGGCGCCATGCGCTGGCTGGCGCGCAATCGAGGCGTCGAAGTGATCGAGATCGAGCACCCGCATCCCGCCAGTTTCGACAGCCTGCTGAACACCTATCGCGAAGCCTTCACGCGTTACCCGCGACTCAAGCTGATGGCCCTGACCCACGTCACCCACCGCACCGGCCTGGTGATGCCCGTCCAGGCGATTGCAGCCGCCGCCAGGGAACATGGCATCGACGTGATTCTCGACGGCGCCCACGCGTTGGGCCAGTTCGAATTCGATCTCAATGAGCTGGGTATCGACTTCGCCGCCTACAACCTGCACAAGTGGATCGGAGCGCCTCTGACCCTGGGTTTCATCTTCATCGCCCCCGAGCGCCTGGCCGACATCGACCCCGACATGGGCGAGATGCACTTCCCGGTGACCGACATCCGCGCCCGCACGCCCTACAGCACACCGAACATTCCTGCCTTGCTGACCCTGCCGCTGGTCATCGAGGAACATCATGCGATGGGCGGTTCGACAGCCAAGGGGACGCGGCTGAACTATTTGCGCAACCTTTGGGTAAAGCCAGCACGCGAACTGTCGGGCATTGAAGTCATGACGCCGGATGACCCGAGGCTGTATTGCGGCATTACGTCGATGCGCTTTGTCGCGCATGCCGACCAACAGCCGATGGTCGAACGCTTGCTGCGCGACTACAACCTGTTCACCGTGGTTCGCAGCGGTGCGGCCTGTGGTCCGTGTATCCGCATCACGCCGGGACTGACCACCACCGCGGCTGACATGATGCTGTTGACCACGGCACTGACTGAACTGCGATAACGGACCATCTGTAGGAGCAAGGCTTGCCCGCGATGAGGGCATCCCATTCAACATTGATGTCGACTGACAGGACGCCATCGCGGGCAAGCCTTGCTCCTACAGAGAAACGCGCCGATACCAGGTTTTTTTTGCGGGCAAAAAAAAACGGTGCACCGACCAAGCGCACCGTAAAGCCGTAAAACACACAACTACGTGTCAGGTAAAGCTGATCAGTCCAGCAGCGCCAAGGCCTCGGCGGTGCATTCCTGAATGCGGGCCCAGTCGCCGTTCTTGATCCACTCCGGATCGAGCATCCAGCTACCGCCCACGCACATGACGTTTTTCAATGCCATGTAGCTCTTGATATTGGCAGGCCCCACGCCGCCGGTCGGGCAGAATTTCACTTCGCCGAACGGACCGCCCAGCGCCTTGATGGCGGCGACGCCACCACTGACTTCTGCCGGGAACAGTTTGAAGCGGCGATAGCCCAGGCCGTAGCCCTCCATGATGCCCGAGGCGTTGCTGATGCCCGGCAACAGCGGAATCGGGCTGGCTACGCTGGCTTCCAGCAAGTCACGGGTGATGCCTGGCGTGACAATGAATTGCGAACCGGCCGCTTCCGCCGCAGCCAGCATGTGACGATCGAGTACGGTGCCAGCACCGGTTACCAGTTCCGGACGCTGCTCACGCAGGACCTGGATGGCCTTGAGTCCGAACTGCGAACGCAAGGTCACTTCCAGGGCGGTCAGGCCACCGGCTGCGAGGGCGTCGGCCAACGGCAGGATGTCCTGCTCGCGGGCAATGGTAATCACCGGCAGGATCCGCGCCTTGGCGCAGAGGCTGTCGATCAGGGCAACTTTATCCGCCATGGAAACGGTCGGGGATGGGTTTGTCATAGCGGCTGTTCCTTGGCTCATGGGCACCAGTAAATCTCTAACGTGGGTTGCAGAAAGGCGCGCACCGGCATTTCGGCGACATCGTCACCGGCCAGCGCGAAACTCAGGGTGGTCAACTTGGACTGACCGGAAATCGACAGAATCTTGTGTTTGGCCGAGGCCAACAGCGCACGGCTCATGGTCAGGCGTTGATGCGGTACGGTCGGTGCGAGCATCGGCCAGCATCGACGAATGCCATCCGCCTTCAAGGCTTCGTCCAGGTTCGGGCTGTTGGGGAACAGCGAGGCAGTGTGGCCGTCATCGCCCATGCCCAGCACCAGCACGTCGATCACCGGCAGTTCGGACAGCAAACGATCGGCCTGCTCGGCGGCCTGCTCCAGGTTGGCGCTGGCGCTGTACAGGCTCAGGAACTGCGCCTTGGCTGCGGGCCCCTGCAACAGGTATTTTTTCAGCAGGCCGGCATTGCTGTCGGCATGCTCGACCGGCACCCAACGCTCGTCGGCAAGGCTGACCACCACGTTCGACCAGTCCAGCGCCTGCTTGGCCAGGTGCTGGAAGAACGCCACCGGGCTGCGGCCACCGGAGACCACCAGGGTCGCCGTGCCTTGGGCCTCTATGGCATCGCTCAGTTGCTTGGCCACGTTCAGCGCCAGGCTTTCAGCCAATAGCACCGGGCTCTTGAACGCATGTGCGTGGACGCCCTTGGGCAGTTTCAAATCAGATATCGCCATACCACGACCTCCCGTCCCGCGTGATCAGAGCAATGGAACTCATCGGTCCCCAGGACCCGGCCGCGTACGGCTTGGGCGCATCACCGGATTTTTTCCACCCGGCGATCAACTGGTCACACCACTTCCACGCGGCTTCGATTTCATCTTTACGGACAAACAGGTTCTGATTGCCACGCATTACTTCCAGCAACAACCGCTCGTAGGCATCGGGGATCCGTGCGCTGCGCCAGGTGTCGGAAAAATTCAGCTGCAACGGACCGCTACGCAGCTGCATGCCCTTGTCCAGGCCTTGTTCCTTGGTCATCACACGCAAGGAAATGCCTTCGTCCGGTTGCAGGCGGATAATCAGCTTGTTGCTGATCTGCAGGCGCTGCTCGGGAGCGAAAATGTAGTGCGACGGTTCCTTGAAGTGGATGACGATCTGCGACAGCTTCTGCGGCATGCGCTTGCCAGTGCGCAGGTAAAACGGCACGCCGGCCCAGCGCCAGTTGCGAATATCGGCACGCAGGGCGACGAAGGTCTCGGTGTCGCTCTGGGTGTTGGAATTGGGTTCTTCCAGGTAGCCAGGCACCGGTTTGCCTTCGCTGTACCCGGCGATGTACTGGCCACGCACTACCTGGGTGGTCAGGCCTTCCGGGCTGATTGGCGCCAGCGCCTTGAGCACTTTGACTTTCTCGTCACGGATGCTGTCGGCGGACAGGTCGGCCGGCGGGTCCATGGCGATCAGGCAGAGCAGTTGCAGCAGGTGGTTCTGGATCATGTCGCGCAGCTGGCCGGCCTTGTCGAAGTAGCCCCAGCGGCCTTCGATGCCGACCTTCTCGGCCACGGTGATTTCCACGTGGGAGATGTAGTTCTGGTTCCACTGGGTCTCGAACAGGCTGTTGGCGAAACGCAGGGCGATCAGGTTCTGTACGGTTTCCTTGCCCAGGTAGTGGTCGATGCGATAAGTGCGGTTCTCCGGGAAGAACTGCGCCACGGCGTCATTGACCTTGCGCGAGGATTCCAGGTCCGAACCGATGGGCTTTTCCAGTACCACGCGGGTATTTTCAGCCAGGCCAACCTTGGCCAGGTTCTCGCAGATCGCGCCGTAGACCGCCGCTGGCGTGGCGAAATAGGCGATGACCCGTTGCGCACTGCCGGCCACTTCAGCCAGGG
Organism: Pseudomonas sp. EB271-G4-1; assembly: GCF_058791355.1. NCBI lineage: Bacteria > Pseudomonadati > Pseudomonadota > Gammaproteobacteria > Pseudomonadales > Pseudomonadaceae > Pseudomonas > Pseudomonas sp. EB271-G4-1. Next base: position 81,710 of record NZ_JBYTEO010000003.1, on the reverse strand, counting down.
CGATGTAATCTTCAGGCTTGAGGAAGTCGACGTGCAGGTAGCTCAGGCGCGCAAGGAAACGCTCGACCACGGCTTCGTCCAGCTCCTTGGCACCGACGTAGCGGCGCAGCTCGGAGGTAATGAACGCCAGGTGCTCCTGCGCGCTACCCGGCTCGCGGGCCAGCGCGATAATGCGCGTGTCCTCGTGCAGGAGGCCTGCGCCATCGAGTTGATAAAGGGCAGGAAACAGCTTGCGCAAGGCCAGATCGCCCAAAGCGCCGAACAAGGCAAAGGTGCACGGTTCAACCGTAATCGAAGGCATGATGTTTGTTCTTTTATCAAGTTAAGCTACAAATACCTTTTTTCAAGGCATCACTCAAGGGAAAATGTAGTAATAACCACAACATTTTCGCAAAATACAGATTCCGAGTGGTGGTCGGTCGGAGCCATCAGTAGGATAGGCCACCGTTACGGGCCTCACCAAAGGCCCTTTTTGCATTAGCCGCGCGCTTATTGGCGCAGGTGAATCAAGGAAACTCATATGGACCGCGTGCGAAATTTACTGGAGCAGATCCAGAATCGCCTTGAAGAGCTGAACAAGGCCGAACGCAAAGTGGCCGAGGTGATCCTGCTCAATCCACAGCAGGCCACCCGATTCAGCATCGCCGCCCTCGCCCAGGCCGCCTCGGTCAGTGAACCGACGGTCAACCGATTCTGCCGTTCGTTCGGCGTCAGCGGTTACCCCGAGCTGAAGTTGCAGCTGGCCCAGAGCCTGGCGAGTGGCGCGGCCTACGTCAGCCGTGCGGTGGAGGCCGACGACAACCCCGAAGCCTATACGCAAAAGATCTTCGGTAGCGCCATCGCGTCCCTGGACAGTGCTTGCCAGGCACTGGACCCGAACCTGATCAGCCGCGCCGTCGACCTGTTGATCCAGGCCCGACAGATTCACTTCTTCGGCCTGGGCGCTTCAGCCCCTGTGGCACTGGATGCACAGCACAAGTTCTTCCGTTTCAACCTGGCTGTGACCGCCCATGCCGACGTGCTGATGCAGCGCATGATTGCTTCGGTTGCGCACACCGGCGAGTTGTTCGTGATCATTTCCTACACCGGCCGCACCCGCGAACTGGTGGAAGTGGCGCGCATCGCCCGGGAGAACGGCGCTTCGGTACTTGGCCTGACCGCCGAGAACTCGCCCCTGGCCAAGGCCAGTACCTTGAGCCTGAATATCCCGCTGCCGGAAGACACCGACATCTACATGCCGATGACTTCGCGGATCATTCAGTTGACGGTGCTCGATGTGCTCGCCACCGGCATGACCTTGCGCCGCGGGGTGGATTTCCAGCCGCATTTGCGCAAGATCAAGGAGAGCTTGAATGCCAGCCGGTATCCGGTGGGTGACGAGTTCAGCTGACGACAGCTTCATTGCCTGGCCCGGCCTCTTCGCGAGCAGGCTCGCTCCCACAGTGGACCTTTGTTCAACACAAATACTGTGTTCACTGAAGATCTACTGTGGGAGCGAGCCTGCTCGCGAAGGGGCCAGCCGCAACACCGCAAAATCATGCCCCAACCCGCGCCTGCAAACTCAAATACGCCCGCTCCCCAGGCTTCAGGCACAGGCTGTCGGTGCCGCCGCTAGCCGCCTCTACGCAAACGAATTCAGATATCTCATTCCAACTCACCCCCAGCAACGGCCGCGAGCCCGGATGCCAGACCACCGTGTCGGCAATGGCACCCGTATCGATACATAACGCCCGCTGCCAGGCATGGTCGTTGAGCTGCAGTTCACCGTCATGCTGGAACACCCGCTGACAACCTCCATCGACGCGCAACTCGCCTTCCTGCTGGCAAACCTGGCGGTTCAACTGGTCATAACCCTGCACACCTTCCAGCCCAGACAGCGCTATCTCACTGACATCACCAATACGCCAGTAAGCGTGCAAAGCCTGACTCAATTGGCACGGCATGTCGTCCTGATGCTCAGTGCTCAGACGTAAATCCATGCGCTCACCGAGGTGCGCGTGCAGGTCCACCTGCCAGTCGCACAGCTCAAGCTGCCAATGCAGGCGCACGCCATCGTCATCGCTACTGCTGTCGATCAGTTTCCAGTCAAGCAACCGCGCCCAACCATGGGATGGCCAGGCGTTTTCGCTTGGATGCCGGCCATACCATGGCCAGCACACCGGCACGCCACCGCGAATGGCCCCGACCTGCGGCCACTTCGCCGCGCACCACAGCCAGGGCTTCTGGCCCTTGGGCTGAAAGTGCAGCAACTGCGCCCCCTGACGACTGAACACCGCCTGACACAGCGGATGATCGATCACCAACACGTCGCGCTTCTGATAGCGCTCCCATGCGAACACCGGCCGTTCACGCAGGGATTTGAAGAAGCGTTGTAGCGGATGCTCAAGCATGTGCCACGGTCCTGAAAATCATCTGTTACCGGGGTGCGCGACCCGCAAAAAAAAGCGGACAGCCATAGCCGTCCGCAAAATGCGCACATGGAGAAGAGCTTATCGCAGTCGCGTTAGAACACCGACTGAATTTTCAGGCCGGCGACCAAAGCGTTATCAACTTCATCGACGCCACCTGGGTGAGTGATGTATTGCAGGTTCGGACGCACGGTCAGCCAGTTGGTCACGTGGAAGCCGTAGTTGAGCTCGTAGTTGTATTCGGTGTCACGCAGCGGCGAGAACAGTGGATCGTTGTAGTCGCTGACGCCATTGGAGGCGTTGACCAGTTCAGCGTTCTTCTTCACGTCATCGTTGACATGGATACGGGCGAAACCGATGCCCAGGTCATCTTTGGGACGCGCATCGAACGGCCCCTTGTACACAAACATCAGCGACTGGTAGTTGTCGACGATGTTGGTGTCCTTGTCGTGGAAAGTGGCGTTGGCGGCAATGTTCAGACCGCGGGTCGAGTCACCGTTATGGCTGGTGAGTTGCTGTTGTGCAACGAACCAGTAGCCGTGCTTGCTGCTGTGGCTGCGATAGGCGTTGCCGCTGGTTGCCGCGTTATTGCCGTTGTCGTCTTCAAGAACGTCATCGGCGCTGGCCGTGCTCTTGTAGTAACCGACACGGTATTCGCCCGGCAGGTTGCCAGGGTTAGGCAACCACACCAGCTCGACCGGTAGGACGGTGCCCTCGGTCCCACTGCCGCTGAGCTTGAAGCCATTGCCGTGTTCCAGTTGCGACGGGTTCTGGTTGTAGGCGCCGATCTGCGCATAGAACTCAGGCGAGATGTTCCACTTCAGGCGGATAGCGGCCTGGCTGACCGGCCAGTTGTACCAGATGTTGGTGGCCCAGTTACCCACCTGGGAGCCGCAGAACGCCAGGTTCTGGAATTCGCACGGGAAGGAGTTGAAGTCTTCACCCTCACCGAAGTAACCGGCCTTGATGTCGAGTTTATTGTCGAGGAACTGGTGCTTGATCCACAGTTGGGTCAGCCGGACCATATGCCCACGACCGTAGACTTCCTGCGAGGAACTCAAGGTGCCGGCACGCGGGTCGCCGATACGGTCATTGGAGATGTTTTCACCGTTACGGTTGGTGAGCTGGATCTTGGCCTGGGTGTTATCCCAGCCGAACAGTTTCTCCAGGTCCAGCGCCGCGCCCAGGCCAAACTGGTCACTGTAGCGTGCAGTCTTGTCATCGTTGAACCCGCCGTGGAGGTTGCCGCCCACTTCACCGACGTAGTCCATCTTGATGTCGATGCCCTGCTCGATCAGCCTGGTCCGCTCGCCCCCCCAATCGCCGGTCATCCATTCGGAATCGGCGCTGAACGCTTCAGCCGCGTGAACGCTGCCGGCCAGCATCATGGCTGCAACGGCCGATAACTGGCAGATAAGCTGAGCGCTGTTGTTCTTCTTCATCCCTACTTCCTCGTCTTATTGTTATTAACTTTTGTTTTTCTAACGCGGTTCCATCGGTTGTGGCAGGCGACAGGCCGCCCATCACGGAGCCCCCATGTGGGAGCGAGCCTGCTCGCGAAGGCGGTGTGTCATTCAACGCAAATGTCGACTGATAGACCGCTTTCGCGAGCAGGCTCGCTCCCACAGTTGTTGATCTCTACCTACCCTTGAACTGGGTCACGTTGGCAGGCCGGTGTTCGGCGTGTGCTTGACCGGCAGTCCCCAGGCGCTCGCCGGTCTTGGCATCGAACAGCAGCACTTTGGCCGGATCGAATTGCAGGGTCAGGGTCTCGCCCACGGCCGGTGCGACGTCAGGCGCCAGGCGACAGCAGACCTTGGTGTCGTTGAGATTGACGAACACCAGGGTGTCGGGACCGGTCGGTTCGGTGACCTGGACTTCAGCGCGAATGGTCGGCAAACCATTGGCTTCGCCATTAGCCAGGATGATCTGCTCCGGGCGCATGCCGAGGATGACTTCGCGGTCTTCGAGACCGGCGTCCTGCATGCCCAGCGGCAACTCGCATCGGGCCTGGCCGCTGTCGAGCAACGCCAGCAGACGCCCATCCTTGCGTTGCAGGCGCAGGGGAATGAAGTTCATCGGCGGCGAGCCGATAAAGCTCGCCACGAACAGGTTGGCCGGGTTGTTATAGATGTCCTTCGGCGTGCCGAACTGCTGGATGATCCCGTCCTTCATCACCGCCACTTTGTCGCCCAGGGTCATGGCTTCGATCTGGTCGTGGGTCACGTACACCGTGGTGGTTTTCAGGCGCTGGTGCATCAGTTTCATTTCGGTGCGCATCTCGACCCGCAGCTTGGCGTCGAGGTTGGACAGCGGCTCGTCGAACAGATAAATCTTCGGCCGCCGCGCCAGGGCGCGCCCCATTGCCACGCGTTGTTGCTGGCCACCGGAGAGTTGGCCGGGCTTGCGGCTGAGCAGGTGCTCGATCTGCAACAGCTTGGAAACCCGGGCGACTTCTTCGTCGATGTCGGCGGTCGGCATTTTGCGAATCTTCAGGCCGAAGGCGATGTTGTCGCGCACGCTCATGGTCGGGTACAGCGCGTAAGACTGGAACACCATGGCGATGTCACGATCTTTCGGGCTCATGCCACTGATGTCGGCGTCGTCCACCAGGATCGCGCCGCCGCTGATGGTTTCCAGCCCGGCGATGCAGTTCATCAAGGTGGATTTCCCGCAGCCGGACGGGCCGACCAGGATCAAAAATTCCCCGTCATCGATTTTCAGCTCGATGTTCTTCAGGGTGTCCGGCAAACCGGCGCCGTAGGTCTTGTTGACGTTGCGTAATTCGAGAGTTGCCATGTTCTACCCCTTGACCGCGCCGGACGTCAGCCCACGCAGGAAATACTTGCCAGCGAATATGTAGACCAGCAGTGTCGGCAGCCCGGCGATCATCGCGGCGGCCATATCAACGTTGTATTCCTTGGCCCCGGTGCTGGTGTTGACCAGGTTGTTCAGGGCCACGGTAATTGGCTGGGCATCGCCACTGGCGAAGACCACGCCGAACAGGAAGTCATTCCAGATCTGGGTGAACTGCCAGATCAGGCAGACCATCACGATCGGAATCGACATCGGCAGCAGGATCTTCCAGAAGATCGTGAAGAAGCCCGCGCCATCGAGCCGCGCGGCCTTGACCAGCGCATCCGGAATGCTCACGTAGTAGTTACGGAAGAACAGCGTGGTGAACGCCAGGCCGTAGACCACGTGCACCAGCACCAGCCCCGTCGTGGTGTTCGCCAGGCCGAACTTGCCGAGGGTGAACGACGCCGGCAGCAGCACGGTCTGGAACGGCAGGAAGCAACCGAACAGCAACAGGCCGAAGAACAATTGCGAACCACGGAAGCGCCACATCGACAGCACATAACCGTTCATGGCGCCGATGAAGGTCGAGATCAGTACCGCCGGCACGGTGATTTTCACCGAGTTCCAGAAGTAGCCACCGACCACGTCCCAGGCCTTGATCCAGCCGATGCCGTCGATCACGGTCGGCCAGCTCAACAGGTTGCCGGTGCGGATGTCTTCCGGAGTCTTGAAGCTGGTCAGCAGCATCACCACCAGCGGGATCAGGTACACCGCCGCGGCCAGCAAAAGGGTGGCGTAGATGGCGATGCGGCTGAAGCTGATGCCTGGTTTTGCGAGTTGATTAGTCATGTCGCTTGCCTCGCAGCTCGGAGTACAGGTACGGCACGAGGATGGTCAGCACGGCGCCGAGCATCAGCATGGCGCTGGCCGAACCGATGCCCATCTGGCCACGGCTGAAGGTGAAGGAATACATGAACATCGCCGGCAGGTCGGACGAGTATCCGGGGCCACCAGCGGTCATCGCCGCCACCAGGTCGAAGCTCTTGATCGCGATGTGCGCAAGGATCATGAAGGCGCTGAAGAACACCGGGCGCAGGCTCGGCAGCACGATCTTCAGGTAGATGGTCGGCAGGCTCGCACCGTCGACTTGCGCGGCACGGATGATCGATTGATCGACACCGCGCAGGCCGGCCAGAAACATCGCCATCACGAAGCCGGAGGCTTGCCACACGGCGGCGATCACCAGGCAGTAGACCACGCGATCCTGATCCACCAGCCAGTCCAGGCGAAAGCCTTCCCAGCCCCAGTCACGCAGCATCTTGTCCAGGCCGAGCCCTGGGTTGAGCAGCCATTTCCACGCGGTACCGGTGACGATCATCGACAGCGCCATCGGGTACAGGTAGACGGTGCGGATGAAGCCTTCCTTGCGGATGCGCTGGTCCAGCAGCACGGCGAGGAACACGCCCAGCACCAGGCTGATGCCGATGAACATGCCGCCGAACAGCGCCAGGTTCTTGCTCGCGACCCACCAGCGGTCGTTGTCCATCAGGCGCATGTATTGCTGCAGGCCGACCCACTTGTAGGTCGGCATGAAGCTGGAGTTGGTAAAGGACAGTATGAATGTCCAGATGATGTAACCGTAGAAGCCAACCAACACGATCAGCATGCTCGGCGCGAGTACCAACTTGGGTAACCAGCGTTGCAGCGCATCGAACGGTGAGGCTTTGCTGAAAACCGCCACAGAGCTCATCGGGATAATCCAGGTTAGAGAAATGATCGACACAGTGATCCCTTGTGGGAGCGAGCCTGCTCGCGAAGGCGGTGTTTCAGTCGACATCATTTCTGAATGTCAGACCGCGTTCGCGAGCAGGCTCGCTCCCACAGAGGGGTGCTCGGTGTCAGGGATTACTGGGCCGCTTTGACCGCGGAAGCCAGTTGGGCGCTGGCCTTGGCCGGGTCGGCGTCCTTGTCGTTCATGAAGTTGGTGACGACGTCGAAGATCGCGCCTTGAACGGCCAGGGAGGTGGCCATGTTGTGCGCCATGCTCGGTTGCAGGCCGCCGTTTTTCTCGTCCGCCAGGAAGTCCTTGGCCGCCGCTTGGGCGCAGGAATCGAAGCCCTGGCCAGCCATGTCGTTCAACATGTCGGTACGCACCGGGATCGAGCCCTTGTTGATGCTGAAAACTTTCTGGAAATCTTTACCCAGGGCGACCTTGGCCAGGTCTTGCTGCGCGGCGATATCGCCCTTGCGATCAGCTTTCAACTTGAACACAGCCATGGAGTCGATGTTGTAGGTGAAGGCTTTTTCCGTGCCCGGGAACGCCACGCACTGGTAGTCCTCGCCCGCGACTTTCTTCGCCGCGGTCCATTCGCTCTTGGCCCAGTCGCCCATCATTTGCATGCCGGCCTTGCCGTTGATCACGTCGGCGGCGGCGATGTTCCAGTCACGACCGGCGCGGTTCGGGTCCATGTAGGTGGTGATTTTTTTCAGCTCGGTGAAGGCCTTGGTCATCTCGGCGCCCGAGAGGGTTTTCTGGTCCAGGTCTACCAGGGCTTTCTTGTAACCGTCGGCGCCCATGACCGAGAGCACCACGTCTTCAAACACGGTGCTGTCCTGCCAAGGCTGGCCACCGTGGGCGAGCGCGATGAAGCCGGCGGCCTTGAGCTTGTCGCCAGCGGCATAGAATTCTTCGAGGGTGGTTGGCGCTTTGTCGATCCCGGCTTTCTTGAATACTTGCGGGTTGATCCACAGCCAGTTGACGCGGTGGATGTTCACCGGCACGGCGACGTAATCGCCTTCGTATTTCACGGTGTCGGAGACTTTCACAGGCAGCAGGCTGTCCCAGTTTTCCGACTTGGCGACGTCTTTCAACGTTTCGGTACTGAGCAGGCCAGTGCTGCCCCACTCCTGGATGTCCGGCCCCTTGATCTGGGCAACGCCCGGCGGGTTACCCGCTACAGCGCGGCTCTTGAGCACGGTCATGGCCGTGGAACCGCCACCACCGGCGACTGCGCCATCCTTCCAGGTGAAGCCATCTTTTTCGACTTGAGCCTTGAGGACATCGACCGCTGCTTTTTCACCACCCGACGTCCACCAGTGAACGACTTCCACGGAACCCTTGGATTCGGCGGCAAGCACACTGAGAGGGAGCGCAGACAGGGAGACGAGAGAAATGACAGTAGCGAGGCGAGAAATCGCATTCATCGATAAGTACCTTTCTTGTTGTTATGCATGCAAGTCTGGTGCTTGCGCTGCAGAGGAGTTTAAACAGGGGAAGTCCCTTCGCAGGTAACGAAGGGACGCGCGAATGTCACCGCATGGTTACATGGAAACGCTCTGGGACAACGCTGCCAGCGCACTGGCCATGCTCGGCGCCAGCGGCAGGCGCGGGATCAGCACCGCTTGCCAGGCATGATAGAGATCGGGTTTGCCCGCCCAGATATCGCCGCTGGGGCGGTTCAATGGGTCGAGTTCGTGGTGCCAGCTGCCGCATTCACGGTCGATGAAATGACATTCACAAAATCCCCAAAACAGTCGGTACCAGCGTTCGTACTGCTCATCGCCCGTGCGCTTGAGCAAGGCACTGGCAGCGGCGCTGGCTTCGCAATGGGTCCAGTGCAGGCGATGGCGAACCACCGCCTTGTTGTCCCAGTCGAGGGTGTAGACCATGCCCGGTGCGCCATCGATCTCCCAGCCGTGCAGGCAGTTCTGTTCGAAGAGTTTTTGCGCGTCGGTGAGCAACCAGCCCGGCGTGAGCATGCCGGCGCGCACCCGCGCGGCTTCCAGATGCAAGAGCAATCGGGCCCATTCGAAACCGTGGCCTGGCGTGGTGCCGTAGGGGCGGAAACCGTCGGCCGGGTTGTCGCGGTTGTACTCGCGCAGGGGCTGCCAGTCGCGGTCGAAATGTTCGATCACCAGAAAGCCGTTGGCGGCGGCGCGGCCATGAATCACCCGCTCGACGATGCGCTGGGCGCGGCACAACCAGCGCTTGTCGTCGCTGACATCGGCCAGGGCGAGGAAGGCTTCGGTGGCGTGCATGTTGCTGTTGGCGCCGCGATAGGCTTCCTCGCAGCTGAAGTCGCGATTGAAGGATTCGCGCATGGCGCCCTCCTCCTCACTCCAGAAGTACGTGTCGATGATGTCGACCGCGTCATCGAGCAAGGCTTGCGCGTCGGGCCGTTGTGCAACCACCGCGGAACTGGCGGCCAGGGCCACGAAGGCATGCAGATAGGCATTTTTGCCGGTGTTGCCGTCGCGGTGTTCGGCAACCGCGAACCAACCGCCGTGCACGGCATCGCGCAACGGCCCGCGCAGGGCCCGGATGCCGTGATCCACCAGCTCGGCAAAACCCGGCAGGCCCTGGATGTGCGCCATGGCGAAGCTGTGGGTCATACGCGCGGTGTTCATGGTTTGTGCTTGCGCGTCGCCCGGCAAGCGGCCCTTTTCATCAAGGTTGCCGAAGCCCTCGGGGAGCTTCGAAGCCTTGGCAAATGCCAGCAGCCGCAAGCCTTCGGCGGCGAGCCATTGCTGGTGGGCGGGGGCGTTCAGCCAACTGCTGAAGGCGGGTTGAGAGGAGTCCATGGGGTGCCTTTTTTGTTGTTATGACTGAGGGGCAGTCTAAACAACGGGCGATGGCGGGCTTGTAACGAAGGGGGCGAGTTATGTCACCAAGCTGTGACATTTACCTTGAAGGATGTACTGAATGGCCTGGCGCCTTCGCGAGCAAGCCCGCTCCCACAAAGTCACCACCGATTCCTGTGGGAGCGAGCCTGCTCGCGAAGAACGATGACGCGGTATCCCTAATCAACACTACGAGGCAATTGCAGGGTCACCCGCAAACCGCCCTCGCGCAAATTTTGCAAACTCACTTCACCGCCATGACTATGGGCAATGTTGCGCGCAATCCCCAAGCCCAACCCATACCCCTGCTGCTGCCCAGCCAAGCGAAAGTGCGGCTCGAACACCTGCTCCAGCCGCTGCTCGGGAACCCCCGGTCCTTCATCATCGACATGCAGGACGAAGGCGCTGTCGTCATCGTCGATATGCAGGTGGGCGTTCTGGCCGTACTTCAGGGCGTTGTCGATCAGGTTGCCGATGCAACGCTTGAGCGCCAGCGGTTTGCCCGGATAAGCCGCCAGGGCACGGCCTTGCTGGGTCACGCGACCGTTACCGGTGGGCGACAGGTACGGCTCCACCAGGCACTCGAGCACATGATTGAGGTCCACCTGCTCGATGTTCTCGTGGATGTCGGTGTCTTTCACACACTGCAGTGCGCCCTTGACCAGCAGCTCCAGCTCATCCAGATCGCGACCGAACTTGGCTTGCAGCTTTTCGTCTTCCAACAACTCGACGCGCAATCGCAAGCGGGTGATGGGCGTGCGCAGGTCGTGGGAAATCGCGCTGAACAACTGGCTGCGTTCGGTCAGGTAACGGCTGATGCGTTCACGCATGGTGTTGAAGGCGCGGCCGACCTCGACCACTTCACTGCCGCCACCTTCGGCCACCGGCTCGACGTCGGCACCCAGCGACAGGTCGCGCGCCGCCCGCGCCAGGCGCTTGAGCGGCCGGCTTTGCCAGTGCACCAGCAGGCCGATGAACAACAGCAGGAAACCGCTGGTGAGGACGATGAACCACATTTGCTGCGCCGGCAGCCCCTGCTCTTCGAGGCTGGTGTAGGGTTCGGGCAGCAGCGAGGCGATGTACAGCCATTCCCCCGGCGCCATCTGGATCTGCGTGACCAGCACCGGCGGGTTCACCGGTTCCAGGGTCAATGCGTAGTGCGCCCAGGAACGCGGCAGTTCGTCGAGCTTGAGACCGCCATTGAAGATCCGCAGGTCTTCGGGGCTGACAAAGGTCACCGAGATGTCGGTGTCCTGCCCCAGGGACTGGCGCAGCACTTCGTCCACCGCGTTGATCACCGCCTCCTTGCGCGGGGTGATCGGCAGCACTTCCATGCCCAGGGGTTTGTCATTGAGCGTCACCACGAAACGCGTGCCGCCCATGCTGCGCAACTGGTCGAGCACCAACGGGCGGTACGCCACCGGCAACGAGCGCAGGTAACTGACGCTGGCGTTCATCGAGTGAGCGAGGCTGCGCGCACTGGTGACCAGGCCTTCAAGCTGGGTCGCACGCAGTTGGGAAACCCAGATCACGCTCGACAATGCCTGGGCGAACAACACCGCGAGTAGCGTCAGCAACAACATGCGCCCGAGCAGCGAGCGTGGCACCGGCACGCGGCCGGCCAGCTTGCGCAAGAAATCAGTGACCATTGGAGGCAACCACACTGGCTGCCAACTGATAACCGCTGCCCCGTACAGTGCGAATCAGTCGCGGTGGTTTTTCCGTATCGCGCAGGCGTTGGCGCAAGCGACTGACCGCCATGTCGACGATGCGATCCAGAGGCATCAAGTCGCGGCCACGGGTGGCGTTGCCAATCGTGTCGCGGTCGAGGATTTCCTGCGGATGGTCGAGAAACAGCTTCAACAGGGCGAAATCGGCACCGGACAGAATCACCTCTTCGCCATCGATGTGAAACAGGCGATGGCTGACCATGTCCAGGCGCCAGTCATCGAAGGCCAGCACTTCGCTGCCGGAGCGCTCCTGACCGAACTGCGCCCGGCGCAGCAAAGCCTTGATGCGTGCTTGCAATTCGCGAGGGCTGAAAGGTTTGCCTAGGTAGTCGTCGGCGCCCAGTTCCAGGCCGATGACCCGGTCGGCCTCGTCGGAACTGGCGGTGAGCATGATGATCGGCACCTGCGACTGGCGCGGGTGCTGGCGAATCCAGCGACACAGGCTGAAACCGTCTTCGTCCGGCAGCATCACGTCAAGGATCACCAGGTCGCTGGGGGCCTCGTTGAGGGCCTGGCGAAAGCCCGCTCCATCGGGCGTGGTACGCACCTGGAACCCGGCGCGGGTCAGGTAGGTGTCCAGCAACTCGCGTATCTCTTGATCGTCATCGACCAACAAAATCGACTTGTTGACTGAGCTCACGGGGCGGCGTCCTTGTTGTTTGAATTGGGCGGATTATGCCTGATTGAGCGTAAATCTTTGGTGTCTGTGCGGGCCTCTTCGCGAGCAGGCTCGCTCCCACAAGATTATCGGCGATCCTGTGGGAGCGAGCCTGCTCGCGAATGGCACGACGCGGTCTTATGCCTGCTCCAGCGCCACACCCGCGCCAACCAGCCCCGAATACGGCGCCGTCACCAGCCACACCGGAATTCCCTTGAAGTAATCGCTCATGCACCCCTTGTCGGCAAAGCACCGGGCGAAACCACTTTCGAGGAAGAAATCGGCGAAGCGTGGAATCACCCCGCCAACGATGTACACACCACCGCGCGCACCGGTGGTCAGCACGTTGTTGCCCGCCACGCGACCGAGCCAGCAGCAGAATTGCTCGAGTACTTCCAATGCAATCGGATCACCCGCCAGACCGGCAGCCGTAATCGCTTCTGGCGTGTCGAGCACCGGCTCGTGGCCGTCCACCGCACAGATCGCCCGATAGACTCGGGGCAAGCCGCCGCCGCTCAATGCCGTTTCGGCGCTGACATGTCCGATCTCGTTGAAGATCTGCTGCCACAGTTGAGTCTCGCGCGGACAGCTCAGCGGCAGATCGACGTGACCGCCCTCCCCCGGCAGCGGGGCAAAACGCCCTTCCCCGAGATCTAGCAGGGTGCCGACACCCAAACCCGTGCCCGGGCCAATGACCACCGCCGGGCGCAACGGCTCCGGCGTGCCTTCGCAGACCACGCGGAATTCGCCCGGCTGCAAACGCGTCATGCCCAGGGCCATGGCCGAGAAATCGTTGACCAACAGCAGTTGATCCACCTGCAAGGCCTGGCAAAAACCCTTGCGGCTCAGGCGCCAGTGATTGTTGGTGAACTTGAATTCGTCGCCGCTCACGGGGCCTGCCACCGACAGGCACACCGAACCGATCGCACCCGGCGCCAGGCCCAGCCCGTCCAGGTAGAGGCTGATGGCCTCTTCCGGGCTGGCATGGTCGGCCGTCGCCAGCACCTGGACCGATTCCAGCTGCTGGTTTTTCCACAACGCGAACCGTGCGTTGGTGCCACCGATGTCACCGACCAAAGCCAGTTTCAATTAAGCGTCTCCAGGGCAGAAGTGAAGGCGCTGGCCCCCTGCTCTGCCGAGCTGAAGGCCATGCGCATGAAACCAAACAGTTCGCGACCGGTGCCGATGTTGTTGCCCAACAGGCCCTTGGCCGGCGTGCGCGCTGCGAATTCTTCGGCGTCCACCTTAAGCTCCAGGGTGCCTTTGACGCCATCGACGCGGATGATATCGCCCTCCTGCACCCGCGCCAAAGGCCCACCCACGTAGGCCTCGGGGCTGACGTGGATGGCCGCCGGGATTTTCCCCGACGCGCCGGACATGCGCCCGTCAGTGACCAGGGCAACCTTGAAGCCGCGATCCTGCAGCACGCCGAGGAACGGCGTCATTTTGTGCAATTCCGGCATACCATTGGAACGCGGGCCCTGGAAACGCATCACCGCGACGAAATCCTTCTCCAGCAAACCGGCCTTGAACGCATCAGCCAGGTCTTGCTGATCCTGGAACACCATGGCCGGCGCTTCGACGATCTGGTTTTCCAATGCCACGGCCGACACCTTCATCACGCCGCGACCGAGGTTGCCTTCCATCACACGCAGGCCGCCCTCCGGCGAGAACGCCCGGGCAACCGGACGCAGGATGCTTTCGTCGAGGCTTTCGGTGATGCCTTCGCGCCAGACCAGTTCGCCGTTATCGAGGAACGGTTCCATGGTGTAGCGGCGCAATCCGTGGCCCAGCACGGTGTTGACGTTTTCGTGGAGCAACCCGGCGTCCAGCAGTTCGCGGATCAGGAACGACATGCCGCCCGCGGCCTGGAAGTGGTTGATGTCGGCCTTGCCGTTCGGGTAGACGTGGCTCAGGGTCGGCACGACTTCGGAGAGGTCGGCCATGTCTTGCCAGGTCAACTGGATGCCCGCCGCCATGGCAATCGCCGGCATGTGCAACGTGTGGTTGGTCGAGCCGCCGGTGGCGTGCAGGGCAACGATGGAGTTGACCAGCGAACGCTCGTCGACGATTTCGCCGATCGGCAGGTAGTCGCCGTTCTGTTTGGTAATGCGCGTCACCTGGTGCGCCGCTTCGCGGGTCAGGGCGTCGCGCAGTGGCGTGTTCGGGTTGACGAAGGAAGCGCCCGGCAAATGCAGGCCCATGACTTCCATCAGCAACTGGTTGGTGTTGGCGGTGCCGTAGAAGGTGCAGGTGCCAGGGCTGTGGTAGGAGTTCATTTCCGACTCCAGCAGCTCTTCACGGCTGGCCTTGCCTTCGGCGTAGCGCTGGCGCACGTCGGCTTTCTGCTTGTTGGAAATACCCGACACCATCGGCCCGCCCGGCACGAAGATCATCGGCAGATGGCCGAAGCGCAGCGCGCCCATCATCAGGCCCGGGACGATCTTGTCGCAGATGCCGAGCATCAGCGCGCCATCGAACATGTTGTGCGAGAGCGCCACGGCGGTGGACAGCGCGATCACTTCACGGCTCGGCAGGCTCAGTTCCATGCCCGGCTCGCCCTGGGTCACGCCATCGCACATGGCCGGGGTGCCGCCGGCGAACTGGCCGACGGAACCGATTTCGCGCAGGGCTTTCTTGATCAGCTCCGGGAAGACTTCGTACGGCTGGTGCGCCGAGAGCATGTCGTTATATGACGAAACAATCGCGATGTTGGCGGAGTTCATCATCCGCAGGCTGTTCTTGTCGTCGCTGCCGCAACCGGCCACGCCGTGGGCGAAGTTGGCGCATTGCAGCTTACCGCGCATCGGACCGTCGCTGGCGGCATCACGGATCAGTGCAAGGTAAGCCTCACGCGTGGCGCGGCTGCGGGCGATAAGCCGTTCGGTGACCTCAAGTACGCGGGGATGCATGTGTAGAACTCCAGGCTAACGGATGTGGCGACCTGATTGTCTATGCTGATCAAACACCGGTGTCGATGGGATGACAGACGGCTTTTCTGACCATTCGGACCAGTTGATTCAGGTCACTCGTTGTAGATTGAACAAAATATTGCCATTAAAAAGGCTTGTTTTCTATTTTTTTGCGAATAATCTTGTAATTCCAACAACAAAACGACGGCGGCGCTGACAAATGACTCTACGAATCGCAATCAATGGTTTTGGCCGTATTGGTCGCAACGTCCTCCGAGCACTCTATACCCAAGGCTATCGCCAGGATCTGCAGATCGTCGCCATCAACGACCTGGGTGACAGCGCAATCAATGCGCATTTGCTCAAGTACGACACGGTTCACGGCACGTTCGACGCCGATGTCCAGCATGATCAGGAAAGCCTGACCGTCAACGGCGACCGTATCGCGGTCAGCGCCATTCGCAATCCGGCCGACTTGCCCTGGGCCGCGGAAAAGATTGATGTGGTGTTCGAATGTACCGGTCTGTTCACCGACCGCGCCAAAGCCGCCGCGCATATTACGGCCGGTGCACGCAAAGTGATTATCTCGGCCCCGGCCACGGGTGCCGACGCCACCGTGGTATATGGGGTCAACCACGACATTCTGCGCCAGTCGCACCAGATTATTTCAAACGCCTCGTGCACCACCAACTGCCTGGCCCCGGTGGCCCAGGTGCTGCACCGCGAACTGGGCATCGAAAGTGGCCTGATGACCACCATCCATGCCTACACCAACGACCAGAACCTGACCGACGTCTACCACACCGACCCGTACCGCGCCCGTTCGGCCACGCAGAACATGATCCCGAGCAAGACCGGTGCGGCTGAAGCGGTCGGCCTGGTGCTGCCGGAACTGGCGGGCAAATTGACGGGCATGGCGGTGCGCGTGCCGGTGATCAACGTATCCCTGGTCGACCTGACCGTGCAGCTGAAAAAAGAAGCCAGCGCACAAGAGGTCAATGCACTGCTCAAGCAAGCCAGCCAGCACTCGAAAATTCTCGGCTACAACACCTTGCCGCTGGTCTCCAGCGACTTCAACCATAACCCGCTGTCGTCGATCTTCGACGCCAACCACACCAAGTCCAGCGGCAAGCTGCTCAAGGTGCTGGCCTGGTACGACAACGAATGGGGCTTCTCCAACCGCATGCTCGATAACTGCCTGGCGCTGTGCAACGCCGAATAAGCGATGAATTACGACGACTCGTTCCGCGTTGACGCAATCCTGTAGTAGCTGCCGCAGGCTGCGATCTTTTGATTTTGTTTTTTAGAAACAAGATCAAAAGATCGCAGCCTGCGGCAGCTCCTACACAGGACGCATAAAGCTTTGGAGCTGTACCCATGATCGGCATTACGTTTACCCAAAAAACCATGGCTGCGCGCAAGCGTATCGCCCTGGTCGCCCATGACCACTGCAAAGTGTTTTTGCTGGACTGGGCCGAACGGCAGAAAGACCGGCTCGCGCAACATGAACTGGTCGCCACCGGCACCACCGGTTTGTTATTGCAACAACGTCTCGACCTGCCGGTGGAGAGCATGATCAGCGGCCCATTGGGCGGAGACCAACAGCTCGGCGCGCGAATCGCCGAGCAACGGGTCGACATGCTGGTGTTCTTCTGGGACCCGTTCGAACCTCAGCCACACGACCCCGACATCAAGGCATTGCTACGGGTCGCAGCGGTCTGGAACATTCCGGTGGCGTGCAATGAATGCAGCGCCGACTACCTGCTCAGCAGCCCGCTGATGGATCAGGCACACGGGCATCGGATTCCGGATTACCCCATGTATCTGCAGGGTCGGGCGTAGCCCTTCACAAATCAAGGCTTGACCATTCGAGCGGATGATAAGCATTATCATTCACTCGAAATGGATCAGGTCCTCCCGTGAGTCAATCGCGTTTCAACGACGTCTTCATCTCCCAGCGAATCTCTCTGCTGCGCACGCTGGAACGGATGGTCAACAATCACAGTACCGCCGAAGACCTCTTGCAGGAGACCTACCTGCGGGTGAGTCGTGCGCTTGGCGAGCGGGCCATCGATCACCTGGAACCCTTCGTTTTCCAGACTGCCCGCAACCTGGCACTGGACCATTTGCGCGCGCGGCGCATCCACTCGCGCACCATGGTCGATGACGTGCCACCGGACGTGGTGGACAGCATCGCCGCCCCCGCCAGCAGTGCCGAGGACGCCGCCCATGCCGGACAATTGCTCGAGCGTTTGAATGTGCGCCTCAGTCAACTCAGCTCCCGCCAGCAGCAAATTTTCATCCTCAGCCGCCTGCACGGCCATAGCTATCTGGAGATTGCCGAGAAACTCGGCGTCTCACTCAGTACCGTGCAGAAGGAGCTGAAGTTGATCATGACCATCTGCATCGGCGTCGCCGACCGGTCGAAAGGCCACTGAGCCACCCGCGGCTCGACGACCTTGTTCATCAGGGCTACCCTTGGCCCTCTTTTGCGCTTCACTAAAAAAACAGCCGTGCACAGACACGCCGAGGAAACACCGTGACGGACACCCACCGCGCCCCTTCGCCCTCACCGGCGCAGGCCACAGCCGAGGCGATGGACCAGGCCCTGGACTGGCTGATCGTGTTGGACAGCCCGAGCGAAGAACAGACCCGCCAGTTCCACCAATGGCTCGCGGCAGACCCTGCGCACGCCGAGGCGTTCGCCAGGGCGCAGGCGATATGGAACGGTGCGCAAGTCACGCAATGCGCGCAAAAACTGGCATCGAGCCCAGTCAAAGTCACTGCGCTGTCGCGTCTGCGCCCGCACTGGAGACCCTTGGCCACCGCCGCCGTGCTGATCCTCGGCTTGTTCAGCTTCAGCAATCTGCCGATGCGCCTGCAGGCCGATCACCTGACCGTGGTCGGTGAACGCCAGCGCCTGCAACTGGAGGACGGCTCGAAAGTCCTGCTCAATACCAACTCGGCGTTTTCCAGCACCATCAACGACCAGAAGCGCGTGGCCCGCCTGTATCAGGGCGAGGCGTTTTTCGACGTGCAGCCGCATCGCGGTCTGCCGTTGGAAATTGACGCGGGCCTGGTTACCGCGAGTGTTCGCGATACAGCATTTGCCGTGCGTTACCTCGACGGCGTAACCCAGGTTCGAGTGCAGCGCGGGGATGTCGACTTGCGCGCCACCGGCGACGACGATGCGAGGGTGCGCCTGACAGCCGGGGAAAGCATCCGCATCGGCCCCAATGGTTTCGACCAGCCGGCCAAACTGGATGCGGCCACTGACCTGGCCTGGGTCCAGGGTCGCCTGGTGTTTGAAAACTGCCCGCTGAGCCAGGTGCTGGCAGAGCTGCGTCGCTACTATCCGGGCTGGATCATCAACAACAATGAGCAGTTGGCGAATGTTGCCGTGACCGGAAATTATCGTCTCGACCAGCCGCTGGACGTGGTCCGCTCGCTGGCTCACATTGCCTCGGCACAGCTCAAGGAATACCCGGCGCTGGTCATCTTGAACTAAATGAGAATTATTTTTACTCGATAGCTGAACCTCGTACGTCTCGTTATAGCCAATGCAATTGATTCGCATCTCTAAATGCCAATCAGCACCTATAAAGATTCGTGCGACACGGAGCGCTATCGATGTCCTCTCGCCTTACCCGCCCAGTTAGTTCACCTTCTTGCGTACTGTCGCTGCTGACCGCCGCCATTCTGATGGCCGGTGCTGTGCCCGTCATGGCCGCCACGGCCCCTGAACAGTCGGCGCGCAAAATGGGCGATTACGCATTCGCCATTGCGCCACAGTCGCTGGTGTCGGCACTCAATTCGTTCACCGCAGTGACCGGCTGGCAGGTCGGCTTTTCAGCCGAACTGGCGCAAGGGATGGACTCACCGGGCGTACGCGGATCGCTGCCAGCGGAAAAAGCCCTGGATCGCCTGTTGGTGGGGACCAACCTGAGCTATCGCAAACTCGGCAACAACAACATCGTGCTGGAGCGCCGAAGCAGCGCCGGGACCCTGAATCTGGAACAGGTGACCATCAGCGCCACGCGCCAGGAACAGGACGTGAGCAGCGTGCCCAGCACCGTCACCGTCCACACCCGCGAGGAACTCGACCGCAACAACGTCAACAGCATCAAGGATCTGGTGCGCTACGAACCGGGTGTATCGGTAGGCGGCACCGGGACCCGCGCGGGCCTTTCCGGCTACAACATCCGCGGTATCGACGGTGACCGCGTGCTGACCCAGGTCGACGGAGTCCAGGTGCCCGATGGTTTCTTCAATGGTCCGTACGCCCAGACCAACCGCAACTATGTCGACCCGGAAATCGTCAAGCGCGTGGAAATACTGCGCGGCCCGGCTTCGGTGCTGTACGGCAGCAGCGCCATTGGTGGCGCGGTCAGCTACTACACGCTGGACGCGGACGACATCATCAAGCCAGGCCAGGACGTCGGTGCTCGCCTGAAGACCGGCTACAGCTCGGCCGATGAAAGCTGGCTCACCTCCGGCACCGTGGCCGGTCGCACCGGCGACTTCGACGGCTTGCTGCACCTGAGCCAGCGCAATGGCCACGAAACGCAGTCCCATGGCGAAACCGGTGGAACCGGCCTGGACCGCACCGAAGCCAACCCCGAGGACGTGCGCACCACCAACGTGCTGGCCAAGCTCGACTGGAACTACGCCGACGATGCGCGCTTCGGCTTGACTTACGAGCACTACAAGGACGATCGCGACACCAATCAGCTAAGCGCCGTGGGTGGCCCGTTCAACGCAGGACGCGGCTTCGGCTTCTACAAATCGCGCACCGGCAACGACACCATCACCCGCGAGCGCTTCGGCCTGGATCACCGTTTCGCTGTGGACAGCCTCCTGGCTGACAACATCAAGTGGACGTTGAATTACCAGATTGCCAAGACCGACCAGCGCACCGAAGAAATCTACGCACCGTCACGCACGGTGCTGCGTCACCGCGATACCACCTACAAGGATCGCCAATGGGTATTCGATGCCCAGGCTGACAAGGCGTTTGCCATTGCCGACACCGACCATGCGATCACTTATGGCACCACCATCAAGCAGGACAAAGTCACCGGCCTGCGCACCGGTAGCGGCACCTGCCTGACCGTGGCCGGCGCTTGCCGCGTCATGAATGCTGCGAGCGCTGCCGACACTTTGACCCCGGCCAGTGATTTTCCGGATCCGACCATCAACACCTACAGCCTGTTCGCCCAGGACCAGATCGCCTGGAACAACTGGACCTTCGTGCCCGGCCTGCGCTACGACTACACCCAGCTCAAGCCGCACCTGACCAAAGAGTTCCTGGCCACTGCCGACCAGAGCGGCAACGGTGAGGTGAACGACGACGAAAAAACCTGGCATCGCCTGTCACCGAAATTCGGCACGACCTACCGCTTCGATGACAACTACACCTGGTACGGCCAATACGCTGAAGGCTTCCGCACGCCGACCGCCAAGGCTCTCTATGGTCGCTTCGAAAACCTGGCTGGCGGGTATCAGGTCGCGCCCAATCCCGACCTCGAACCAGAAAAGAGCAAGAGTTATGAAACCGGCCTGCGCGGGCAGTTCGAGGCCGGTACTTTCGATATCGCGGTGTTCTACAACAAATATCGCGACTTCATCGACGAGAACGCCATTACTCCCGGCTACACCGAGACCACCTTCCAGAGCAACAACATCAAGCACGCCACCATCAAGGGCCTGGAGCTCAAGGGGCGCTTGAACCTGGATAGCTTTGGCGCACCGCGTGGCCTCTACACCCAGGGTTCTGTGGCCTACCTGTATGGTCGCAACGATGACAGCGGCGAACCTCTTAACAGTATCAACCCGCTGACCGGCGTATTCGGTCTGGGCTATGACCAGGACAAGTACGGCACATTGCTGAGCTGGACCCTGGTCAAACGCAAGACCCGGGTCGACAGCACCAGCTTCAACACCCCGGACGGCACCAGCACGCAGTTCAAGACACCGGGTTACGGCGTGCTCGACCTGGCGGGTTTCTACAAGGTGACCGACGACCTGACCGTGAATGCCGGCCTGTACAACCTGACCGACAAAAAGTACTGGCAGTGGGATGACGTACGCGGCTACGACAGCGTCGGCGAAGCCTCGGTGACACAGCCCGCCAACCTCGATCGCCTGACCCAGCCTGGACGCAATTTCGCGATCAATCTGGTGTGGGATATCTGACCCCGTGCACCTCACCGGGCGCTGTAACAGCCGCCCGATGAGGATTTTTTACTGTCATGCACCTGCTCATTCGTCTCGTTACCAAGCGCCTCTTCTTTCCCAAGGATCTGCCATGACCACCCAGGACACCGCCCAACGCCCCACCCTGCGCTCGCAACGCTTGAACCAGGTCACCAACGAGCCGCACAGCAAGCTCGATGCATTGGTCAAAGCCCATGCCCCCTTTGAAACCCAGGCCAATTTCGCCCGCTT
The DNA here is from genome assembly GCF_058791355.1 of Pseudomonas sp. EB271-G4-1. Taxonomy (NCBI): domain Bacteria; kingdom Pseudomonadati; phylum Pseudomonadota; class Gammaproteobacteria; order Pseudomonadales; family Pseudomonadaceae; genus Pseudomonas; species Pseudomonas sp. EB271-G4-1. Next base: position 60,136 of record NZ_JBYTEO010000003.1, on the reverse strand, counting down.
CGTGGTAGCGCAATACCTGTTCCAGTCGGAACTGGTGGCGCTATACAACGATGCCGAACTGACAGCCGTCGTTCCGGACCTGCCAGCCCGTTGCCGTGCCGAGGCGGCGAAGGCGGACCTGGCGGACCTTGACACCGAGGTGCCGGCGCCGGTTGCAGGCGCACTGCAAAACCCGACCAAGGCCCAGGCCATGGGCTGGCTCTTCGTCTCCGAAGGCTCGAAGCTGGGCGCAGCGTTTTTGCTCAAGCGTGCCGTGGGCCTCGGCCTGAGCGAGACCCTCGGTGCCCGTCACCTTGGCGAACCGGCCGGTGGTCGTGCGCAAGGTTGGAAAAACTTCGTCAAGACCCTCGATGAACTGGAGCTCAGCGCCCAGGAAGAAGCCGAGCTGGACAAAGGCGCCATCGATGCCTTCAACCGCTTCACGGTGTTGCTGGAACAGGCTTACGCCCCAGAACTTGCCTGAAGAAACACCCTCCCCTGTGGGAGCGAGCCTGCTCGCGAAGAGGTCAGCACATGCGACGTTTATGTCGAATGACACACCGCATTCGCGAGCAGGCTCGCTCCCACAATGGATCGAGTCAGTCCATAAATTTCGATCAAGCGCCCCATGCCTGCCTCCTCCAAACTCGCCCGCCTCCTCTTCGGCCTGCTGGCCTATGTCAGCCTCGCCATCGGCCTGGTCGCCATCGTCATACCCGGCCTGCCGACCACCGAATTCATCCTGCTGGCCGCCTGGGCTGCCACCCGAAGCTCGCCGCGCTTGAGTGCCTGGCTGGACAATCATCGGCTGTTCGGCCCTATTCTCAGTAACTGGCGCAACGGCAAGATCATCGCGCGCCGGGCCAAGGTCAGCGCCACCGTCAGCATGCTGCTGTGCGCCACGCTGATGCTGGTCATGCTCGATCACGGCTGGCCGATCTACCTGGCAATTACCGGGATGGGCCTGGGCAATTTGTGGATCTGGTCGCGACCGGAGTCACTGGCGCGACAACCTTAGAGGTCGCCGCGACTTTCTCCGTTTTTTATCCACTTTTCGGCATATTTTTCCGCGCAAACGTTTAACCACGACCGTTCGTCGGACGCGCGCTCATGCAATCTGTGCCCCAGGCCGATGTGCATTGAATGGCGCTAAATGGATTTGGCGTGTCGAGCCGCAATGGCTCACAGCCGCCCCCTCATCCATTCGCGAGCTCGCCCTATGTTCGACTCACTGTCCATCCGCCTGAAAATCGTCCTGCTGTCCGGTCTGTGCCTGCTTGGCGTGGTCGCCTCGATAGTGGGCATGAACCTCTACCAGACCAATCAGAACGATGAACTGGTCAGCGCTTCCAGTAGCAGGATGCTCACCGAGAGCGTACAGAACCTGCTGCAAGCCAAGGCCGCCGAGCAAGGGGTGCGGGTGCAGAAGACGTTTGCTGAGACCCAGACCGTGGTGACCGCCCTGGCGGACCAGATCAAGGACATGCGCAACATGGCCGCCAAGCGGTCGCTTGAGCCCGGCGCCCTGCGTGAAGAGTTGAACCAGAGCCTGAAAACCGCCTTCGAACGCAACGGTAAAGTGCTGGGCATCTGGCTGGCATTCGAACCCAATGGCCTGGACGGCAAAGACAGCGATTTCGTCAATGACGCGGCCCGCCAATCCAACGAAGCCGGACGCTTCGCCACTTACTGGAGCCGTGCCGGGGGCGAAGCGCTGAACACGATCATGGTCGAGGAGGACATGACCAAGACCACCCTGAACCTCAGCGGCACGCCCTACAACGTCTGGTACACCTGCCCTCGGGACAGCAAGCGCACCTGCCTGCTCGACCCTTATGCCGATACCGTTGGCGGCAAGGAAGTGTTGATGACCACCATTTCCGTACCGCTGCTGGTGGATGGCAAGTCCATCGGCGTGGTCGGTATCGACATCGCCCTCGACGCGCTGCAAGCAGCGGCGGTCGACTCCCAGCGTGAGTTGTTCAACAACGCCGGCCACATGCTGATCGTTTCCGGCACCGGCGTGGTGGCGGCGTACAGCGTCGATCCGACGAAGGTAGGCAAGAGCATCGGTGACACCCTGGGTGCGGACGGCAAGGACATCTTGCAATTGCTTGCCAGCGGTGCGCCGAAGATTCTCCAACAGGGCGACCTGATTCGGGCGGTGTACCCGGTCAGTCCGATTGCCGACGCCAAGGCGTGGGCCGTGGTGATCGACCTGCCCAGGCAAGTGCTGCTGGCCGATTCGGTAAAACTGCAAGCGGTACTCGATGACGCCCAGCAGAGCGGCACGATCAAAGCGGTGGGCGTGGCGATCATTGCCGGCCTGATTGGCCTGCTGCTGATGTGGCTGACCGCCTCGGGCGTGACCCGGCCGATCAACAGCGTGGCGCAAATGCTCAAGGCGATAGCCAGTGGCGACGGCGACCTGACCCAGCGCCTGAACTACGGCAAGCGGGACGAACTGGGCGAACTGGTCAACTGGTTCAATCGTTTCCTCGACAAGCTGCAGCCGACCATCGCGCAGATCAAGCAGAGCATCACCGATGCCCGCGGCACCGCCGACCAGTCTTCGGAAATCGCGCGCCAGACCAGCGAAGGCATGCAGGTGCAATTTCGCGAAATCGACCAGGTCGCCACTGCGTCCAATGAAATGAGCGCCACCGCCCACGACGTCGCCAACAGCGCGTCGAACGCCGCCAACGCGGCCAAGGGTGCCGATCAGTCGGCCCGCGATGGCATGCAGATCATCGAGCGCAGCACCCGCGACATCAATCAACTGGCCGACGAAGTCAGTAAGGCCGTGACTGAAGTCGAGGCATTGGCGGTCAACAGCGAGCAGATCGGTTCGGTATTGGAAGTCATCCGCAGCATCGCCGAACAGACCAACCTGCTGGCGCTCAACGCGGCGATCGAAGCCGCCCGTGCCGGCGAGAGCGGTCGCGGTTTTGCGGTGGTCGCCGACGAAGTGCGCAACCTGGCCAAGCGCACCCAGGACTCGGTGGAAGAAATTCGCCTGGTGATCGAACGCATCCAGAGCGGCACCCGCGGCGTGGTCGCCACCATGCACTCAAGCCAGACCCAGGCCCACAGCAACGCCGGGCAGATCCAGCAAGCGGTCCAGGCCCTGGGCAAAATCAGCGACGCGGTCACGGTGATCAGCGACATGAACCTGCAGATCGCCAGCGCCGCCGAACAGCAAAGCGCCGTGGCTGAAGAGGTCAACCGCAACGTTTCGGCGATTCGTACCGTCACCGAAACCCTGACCGGACAAGCCACCGAATCGGCGCAGATCAGCAGCCAGCTCAATGCCCTGACCACCCAGCAGATGAAACTGATGGATCAGTTCAGGGTGTAAAGGTTTTTTGATTTATGCTCGGGCTCTCGTTCCGGAGGGCCCGTCGATGACTGATTTACTCACGTCCATTCAAGCCGAACTCGGCATGCCGCACACCCCTGTTGCGTTCACCTCCAGCGGCGCCCTGCCCTCGGTGTTTGCCGTTACCGACCTGGCTTGCGCCAGCATCGCCGCCGCCGGCCAGGCTGTCAGCGAATTGTTGCACCAGCAAACCGGTCGCTTGCCAGGCCTGGAAGTCGACCGGCGCCTGGCGTCATTCTGGTTCTCCAGCTCGATCCGCCCGCTAGGCTGGAACGTACCACCGCTGTGGGACCCGATCGCCGGTGACTACGCCACCAAAGATGGCTGGATCCGCCTGCACACCAATGCGCCCCATCACCGCGCCGCCGCCGAATCGGTGTTGGGCGCCTGCGTCGACCGCAACGCGATGGCCAGCAAAGTGGCGCAATGGGCCAAGAGTGATCTGGAACAGGCCGTGGTCAAGGCCGGTGGCTGTGCCGCCGAAATGCGCAGCTGGGACCAATGGCAGGTCCATGCGCAAGGACTCGCGGTCAACGCCGAACCGCTGATTCAATTCATCGCCGGCCACAACCGACCCGGCACACCCTGGCAAGGTTCGGTGGCGCGACCACTGGCTGCCATCAAGGTGCTGGACTTGACCCGCGTGCTTGCTGGCCCCGTCGCCAGCCGTTTTCTCGCGGGCCTGGGCGCTGATGTGCTGCGCATCGACCCACCCTCCTGGAACGAGCCGGGCGTAGTGCCGGAAATGACACTGGGCAAACGTTGCGCACGCCTGGATCTGCACGATAAAACCGATCGATTGGTATTCGAAAGCCTGCTCAAGGACGCCGACATCGTGCTCCACGGTTACCGCGCCGATGCCCTGGAGCGTCTGGGCTATGGTGCCGCCGAACGCCAGCAACGGTTCCCTGGCCTGATCGACGTTTGCCTCAACGCCTACGGCTGGAGTGGCCCGTGGCAGAACCGCCGCGGCTTCGACAGCCTGGTGCAGATGAGCAGCGGCATCGCTGACGCGGGGATGCACATCACGCAAGCGGACAAACCGACGCCCTTACCGCTGCAGGCGCTCGATCATGCCACCGGGTATTTGATGGCGGCCAGCGCGATCAAGTTATTGGCAGAACACTTGAACAGCGGACAGGGTGGTTCGGCGCGATTGTCATTGGCGCGTACGGCAAAACTGTTGATCGAAAATGGTCCCGGCAGCAACACGCCATTACGGGCCGAGGATGAGCACGACCAGGGCATGCTGGTCGAGCAAACGCCATGGGGCCCGGCGCATCGCTTGCACGTGCCGCTGAAAATCACCGGGACCCCACTGCAGTGGACGCTTGCGGCATCTGAACTGGGAGCACATCGCGCGCAGTGGTGACCCGGCGACCTTCCGTCTGGCCATGGGCGGGAAATAGCTAAAATCGAAAAATGCGTTTGATCCGGAGCGAAAACAACTGTACAAAAACACAGTACATTTGAATTCAACACTCTCGAGCCCGGAGAACCCCATGGCCTCTCAAGCGATGAAAATCACCCTGGAACGTATCGCCCTCTTCCAGTTCACCCCGGCCCACTGCGCCCAGGCCCGAGCGATGCTGGGCTGGAGCGTGGAAACGTTATCCCGCGAAGCCGGGGTTTCGGTGCAAGCCATTGAGCGCTTCGAGGCGCGGCAGGAGGTGCTGGATGTCACCCGCCTGGCATTGGCGTATCGGCTTGAATCGGAGGGGCTGGTGTTCTTCCCGGGGTTTGCGCCGGGTAGAGGGATGAATGTGCAAGGGTCTACGCCGAATCCGGTGGGGCGGGCGGATTTTGCAATGGTTGAATAAGGTCGCAACTTCAATACTGGAGCTACGACCTGATCCATCCAGGAATGCTCGCCTCTTTTTGTAGATGCTTCACCCGAGGCTTTGTTGGTTCTGGTAGACCTGCTCTTCAACTTCATACCACCACGCAATGCCACGCTTGGCAGCCAGCACATTGAATGCCTCGCCCATCCGTGGCGTGGTGATCGATACATTGCGCTCCCAGGCCAGGGCCAGGATGCGGTCGAAGGGTTCGTACCAGGCATGCATCGACAAATCGAAGGTGCCATTGTGAATCGGTAGCAGCCAGCGCCCCTTGAGGTCGAGATGGGCTTGGAGGGTCTGCTCAGGCTGCATGTGCACATGGGGCCAGTCGACGTTGTAGGCGCCGGTTTCCATGAGGGTCAGGTCGAAAGGGCCGTATTGTTCGCCGATGCGTTTGAAGCCGTCAAAGTATCCACTGTCGCCACTGAAGAAGATCCGCGTATCGCCATCGATCATCACCCAAGAGGCCCAGAGGGTGCTGTTGCCGTCGAACAGGCCGCGACCGGAAAAGTGCTGCGAGGGGGTGGCAACGAACTGGATACCCTCCACCTCGGTACCCTGCCACCAGTCCAGTTGGCGGATTTTACTGGCGTCGATACCCCATTTGATCAGGGTGTCGCCCACGCCCAATGGAGTAAGGAAGTACTTGGCCTTGTCGGCCAGTTTACGCACTGCGTGATAGTCCAGATGATCGTAGTGATCGTGAGACAGGATCACCGCTTCAATCGGCGGCAATTGGTCGAGGCTGATCGGCGGCTGGTGAAAACGCTTGGGGCCGGCCCATTGCACGGGGGAAGCACGCTCGGCGAACACCGGGTCGGTAATCCAGAATCTGTCCCGCAGCTTAAGCAGTACAGTGGAATGGCCCAGGCGATAGACGCTGTGGTTGGGCGCCGCCATCAATGCCGCTTGCGTCAGCGGTTGCACTGGAACAGGCGCCGTCGGGCGGGTGTTGCGTGGTTTGTGAAACATCGCATTCCAGAGGATGCGCAGGGTTTTGCCAAGGCTCAAATGCTGTATCGGCCTGTGGTTTTGAAACTGCCCTTGAGCCTGTCGGGAAGCTTCAGGCCTGGAGGTGCCGTTCGCCGGGGGAGTTGATTTGGCCATGAGGAAATGACTCCAGAAAAACCGCACGTTTCACGATTTTTCGTTTTGGGACGATAAATGGCCAAGGCACGCACGCATCAGCCGAATACTCTATTTTCACCGGGCAGGATTAACAAAACATTACACTGCACAGTGTAGTTTTAAGGTTGCAGCAAAGCCGTCGACAAGTAAACTGCTGAGTGTAATTTTCCTTTTTTTCCTGCCGAAGCGTATTTATGACAGCTCCACAGCGCCTCACCGACCGTAAACGCGAAGCCATCATTCAGGCGGCAATTGTCGAGTTCCGTGCCAATGGTTTCGACATCACCAGCATGGACAAGATTGCCGCCACCGCCGGGGTGTCCAAGCGCACGGTGTACAACCACTTCCCCAGCAAGGAAGAACTGTTCGCCGAAATCCTCAATCAGTTGTGGGTCCGGGTAACGGCGGAACAGGAAGTACCCTACCGCCCCGACCTGCCCTTGCGTGAACAGATGCACCACCTGTTGACGGCAAAACTGCAGATGCTCAGCGATGAAAATCTGCTCGACCTGGCGCGGGTGGCCATAGCCGCCACTATTCATTCTCCCGAGCGCGCGCAAAGCATGGTGACCCGGATGGGTGAGCGCGAAGAAAACCTGACCCTGTGGATTCGCGCTGCCCAGGCCGATGGACGCTTGAAAGCGGTCGACCCGGCGTTTGCCGCGCAACAAGTCTATGGAATGCTCAAGTCCTTTGCCTTTTGGCCGCAGATCTCAATGGGGTTACCGGGCTTGTCGGCCGAGATGCGGAGCACTGTGGTGGAATCGGCGCTGGACATGTTCCTGGCCTGCTACGAGTTGCAATAAATGACAATTCGACGGCGGCGCCGAACGATTGATCGCGGCGTTTTTTACGGGGGTATGTGTTTCAGAATGAAACTCGCGCTGAGGCTATAGTGAATCTCAGTCCTAGGGCCCTGCAGAGAGCATCATGACCTCCTCGAGCAACGAAGCCCCCGCCCCCGTCGATCACCTGCGGTTCCATCGCGCACATGCCCATCTGGCGCCAACCTTTGGCAATGACAAGTTCGCCCTGCGTGCCGAAGCCTTTGCGCGGTTCTTCGGCACACCGACTTTTCTGGGTGCGCAAACACTGATCGTGGTGATCTGGATGTGCCTGAATCTATTTGGCTTCACCCACTTCGACGCCTACCCGTTCATCCTGCTTAACCTGGCTTTCAGCCTGCAAGCGGCCTATGCCGCCCCTTTGATTCTGTTGGCCCAGACCCGCCAGGCCGCACGGGACAAAGCCCAATCCGATGCCGATGCGCAGCACCGCGAAGCGCTGGCGATCGCCAACAGTGAACGACAGGCGGAAGCGGCGAAAAACACCGCACAACTGATGGAACTGCTTGAGCAAAACACCCGCCTCACGCAAATGACCAAAACCCTCAGCGAACGCATCGAGAACCTGACCACAGAATTGCATCAGCATCTGGTGCGCAAGGATGAACCAAAAACGTGATCGGCCCCTACGGCAACTTCAGCTAGCGCTCTGTCAACCTGTGACAGCCTCAAGGTGTGAGGGGGCAAGAAAAGCAAAAGCAGCGACAGTGCACAAAAGCGCAGTAAACATCTGCTTTGAACAGATTTATGTCGGTCTGACGATAGCGCTTGTCCGGTTCACTTGTTAAAAGAGACCTCTTTGAAACCTATCGCGAAAGGATCTCGACCATGCCGGCCACCTCCACCCAAAGCGCCCTACTCCTGAGCTTGCTGCTATTGCTGGGTCAAGCCCAGGCCGCCAGCGAACCCGGCCCCGCTGCATTGGCGACCCGCGCGGGCATTCCACACCCGGCGGTGATTGCCCACCGTGGCGCGTCTTTCGATGCACCGGAATCCACCGCTGCCGCCTATAAATTGGCCCGCGACCTGGGCGTCGATTATCTGGAACTGGACCTGCAGCGCAGCAAGGATGGCGTGCTGTTCGCCCTGCATGACAATAATCTGCAACGCACCACCGACGTCGCCAGCAAGTTCCCCGAACGCAAGGACAGCCCGGCCAACGCCTTCACCATGGCCGAGCTGAAAACCCTGGACGCCGGCAGTTGGTTCAACACGGCCTATCCAGATCGCGCGCAGCCTGCGTTTGCCGGCCTGAAAATCCTCACCCTCGATGAAATCATCGACATCGCCCAAGGCAATCCACTGCACAAGCCTGGCCTGTATATCGAAACCAAGGAGCCAAAGCAGTTTCCCGGCATCGAACACGATCTCAAGGAAAAACTCCAGGATCGCGGCTGGCTGAGCCCCGCGGGGTCGAAGCTGGCCAAAAGCGCACTGGGCGTTGGCCAGGGCAAAGGCAAGGTGGTGCTGCAAACCTTCGAGAAGAGCAGCCTCGAACTGTTGCAAAAGGAAATGCCGCAGGTGCCGAAGATCCTGTTGTTGTGGGTCGGCGAAGGCAGCATCGAGCCAAAATCGACAGTGAGCTTTGCCGAGTCCGGCGAAAAGGATAAGGCCGCTTACTACGCTAAACAGCAACCGAAAGACCAAGCCGAATTCCAGCGTTGGGTCGACTACGCCAAGTCTCAGGGTGCGATCGGCACAGGCCCGTCCGCTGCACTGACCCACGGGGGCGATCAGAGCTACGCCGACCTGGTGCAGCCGTGGATGAACCAGTACACCCACGATCAGGGCCTGCTGGTGCATGTCTACACCATTGATGAGGCGGCGGACTTCCAGAAAGTCATGGATGCCGGGGTCGACGGTATTTTCACCAACCGCGCCAGCGAATTGCTCAAGTTCTACAAGCGCCCGGCGACGGCAAGTGTGGCGCAGGTGCTGCGCAATAATGGGTATTGATCATTCGGTTCAAGGGAATTTAAGCGTGAATTAAGTTGCCACAATTAATCTGATCCCACTTAAACGGCTCAACCAAGGAATGAACCTCATGAGAACCCTGACCGCACTGTTCACCGCTGCCGCCCTGACCTTCACCGCCGGCCTGGCCCAGGCCAAAGACGTGCCCGTCGACCAGATCCCTCAGTTGGTCAAGGATGGCAAGATCAAGCCGCTGGAAGAGCTGAACCAGATCGTAATGAAGCTGCACCCGGGTGCCACGATTACTGACAGCGAGCTGGACAACCACTTCAACGGCTATGAGTACGAAGTCGAGTTGCTCGATGCCAACAAAGTTGAATGGGACGTGGACCTGAATGCCGCCACCGGCGAAGTCCTGAAGAACAAAAAAGACGACTGATGCACACCACAAAAAAGCCGCACGATTTCCCCCTCGTGCGGCTTTTTTGCGTTTGAGTGACCGATCCGGCCACGGTCACAAATTCGTCATCCAGCCTTGCGATGATGCGGCTCACGTGAACCTGTAAAACACGCGACAGGCGCCCCCCATGCGAGCCCTCATGAACCACAGCATCGATCACAGTCATCGCGATCCGGATCTGTTCGGCCTGCTCTACGGTTTCAGCTTTCGTCCCGGTGAGCGCGGCCAGGAAATCGATTCGGCCAGGGCCTTGCAGTACCTGCAACATCCGCAAGACACCGAGCAATTTCTCTGGCTGCACCTGAACCTCGCCCATGCCGCGTGCGAACGCTGGATGAAGAGCCATCTGGAACTGCCCGACGAGTTTTTCGAGGCCCTGCATGAGGGCTCACGGTCGACGCGCATCGAACATGTGGATTCGGCATTGCTGGCGGTGGTCAACGACGTGGTGTTCAACCTCAGCAGCATGACGTCCTCGGATGTCTCGACCCTGTGGGTCTGCGCCCGCAGTCGACTGCTCATCAGCGCACGCCTGCAACCGCTGCATTCGGTGGACAAGCTTCGTTCGTCGGTTAAGGCTGGCGAATGCTTCCGCTCGCCGCTGGAGTTACTGGTGCATCTGCTGCGTGACCAAGGGGAAATTCTGACCCAGATCGTGCGCAAGACCAGCCTGAGCGTGGATCAGGTCGAAGATGAGCTGCTGTCCTCGCGCCTGTCGACCAACCGTGCGGAACTGGGGGCCAATCGTCGGGTGCTGGTGCGTCTGCAACGCCTGCTGGCGCTGGAGCCCGGCTCGTTGCTGCGCCTGCTCAATCGCCCGCCGCCCTGGTTGCAGAAGGAAGACGTCAAGGAGTTGCGCAAGTCCACCGAGGAGTTTGCGCTGATCATCAACGACCTCACGGCACTGGGCGAACGGATCAAGCTGCTGCAGGAGGAAATTGCCGCCAACCTCAACGAACAGAGTAACCGCACCCTGTTCACCCTCACGGTGGTGACGGTGCTGGCTCTGCCGATCAACATCATTGCCGGTTTCTTCGGCATGAACGTTGGTGGGGTGCCGCTCTCACAGGACCCGGAGGGGTTCTGGATTCTGGTGGCGCTGGTTGCGACCTTTACCCTGATTGCAGGACGTTGGGCGTTTCGCAAGCGTCAGGATTTGTAGACGCGAGCGATCTTTCGACGGGTGGTCGCCGCAAAAAAACCAAACCCTGATCCAGCGCAGTTCTCCGGTAAAACTTCGCAACGATCATGGGCGACACTCCTACCCTTCCCAGGAATGTCCGGCATGGCCAGCCCCTCCTTTATTGCCGCCCCGGCGCCCGCCCGTAGCGCCCATCCACATTTCGACAAGAAACCCGGTGTATTCACCCTGGTGGTGTTTTTTGCAGTACTGAGTATCGGACTGCTGTTCACCGCGTACAGCCTGATGCGCGACGTGAATGAACTCGGCACGGTGGTGACCACCTGGACGCCATTCCTCCTGCTGGGCGTGGCCTTGCTGATTGCCTTGGGCTTCGAGTTCGTCAACGGTTTCCACGACACCGCCAACGCTGTCGCCACGGTGATCTATACGCACTCGCTGCCACCGAATTTCGCGGTGGTCTGGTCCGGGTTCTTCAACTTCCTCGGAGTGCTGCTGTCCAGTGGCGCGGTGGCGTTCGGCATCATCGCGTTGTTACCGGTGGAGCTTATCCTGCAAGTCGGCTCCTCGGCCGGATTCGCCATGATCTTCGCCCTGCTGATCGCCGCGATCCTGTGGAACCTCGGTACTTGGTGGCTGGGCTTGCCAGCATCGTCGTCGCACACCCTGATCGGCTCGATCATCGGAGTCGGCGTGGCCAATGCCCTGATGCACGGGCGTGACGGCACCAGCGGTGTGGACTGGGCGCAGGCGACCAAGGTCGGCTACGCCTTGCTGCTCTCGCCACTGGTCGGCTTCGGCTGCGCCGCACTGCTGCTGTTGGCCTTGAGGGTTTTCGTCAAGAATCGCGCGCTGTACAAGGCGCCCAAGGGCAATACACCGCCACCGTGGTGGATTCGCGGCATGTTGATCCTGACCTGCACCGGCGTGTCCTTCGCCCACGGCTCCAACGACGGCCAGAAAGGCATGGGGCTGATCATGCTGATCCTGGTCGGGACCTTGCCGATGGCGTATGCGCTGAACCGCACCATGCCCGCAGATCAGACGTTGCAGTTCGCCGCGGTCGCTGAAGTGACCCAACAGGCGCTGGTCAAGAGTGCGCCGTTGCCGGCTCCGGCCGACCCGCGAGCGATCCTCTCCGATTTCGTGCGCAGCAAGGATGTCACGCCGCAACTGATCCCCGCCCTCGCGGCGCTGGCCGGCAACATCGGCAAAGAAGTGAAGGGGTATGGTTCGCTGTCCAAAGTGCCGGCCGAGGCCATGGGCAACGTGCGCAACGACATGTACCTGACCAGCGAAACCATTCGCCTGATGGACAAGAACAAGGTCGGTAACTTCGACGCCGACACCACCGGCAAACTGCAGCTGTTCAAGCAGCAAATTGACAACGCCACGCGCTTCATCCCGTTGTGGGTGAAGATCGCCGTAGCGATAGCGCTGGGCCTGGGCACCATGGTCGGCTGGAAGCGTATCGTGGTGACCGTGGGCGAGAAAATCGGCAACACCCACCTGACGTACGCGCAAGGTGCCTCGGCGGAGACCGTGGCCATGCTGACCATCGGTGCCGCCGACATGTTCGGCTTGCCGGTCTCGACCACCCATGTGCTGTCTTCGGGGGTGGCCGGGACCATGGTCGCCAATGGCGCAGGCTTGCAGATGAAGACCATCCGCAATCTGCTGATGGCCTGGGTGTTGACCTTGCCGGCGGCGATTGTGTTGTCGGGCAGTCTGTATTGGCTGTTTACCCAGATTTTCTAGCATTCTACCTGTAGGAACGAGCGTGCTCGCGATGGTCGTCAATGATACCGCGGGGAGCCTGACACCCCACGGCGTTCTCGAGTCCATCGCGAGCGTGCTCGCTCCTACAAAAAGTCATGCGTTACAGGATTCGCGCATCAGCACCCGCTCGCGCACCACGTCATACACCCAGTGGTAAACGTAGGTGTACGGCAGGAAAAACAGCAGCACGCCGATATCCAGCAGGAACGCTTGCCACAGGCTGACATTCAGCCACCACGCAATCAACGGTACGCCGAGGGCGACCAGGCCGCCTTCGAACAACAGCGCGTGCACCACGCGGACCCAGGCGTTGTGCGCAATGGCGAAACGCTTGAGCACGCGGTCGAACAGGCCGTTGAAGACCACGTTCCAGGCCAGGGCCAATACGGCAATGACGACGGTGACGACGCCCATTTCCACCATGGGTTTGTCCATGATCCATGCCAGCAAAGGCGTACAAATCAGGATCGCCAGCAGTTCGAAACCAATGGCCTGGAAAATACGTTCGGTAATGGATTTATTGGCGCTCATGGCCTGACTCCTTGAGTGACGACGATTGCCATCATCCAACTTCAGACCGATACTTCATAACCAATAACCATCGATCAAGGCGATAGTTCATGGCGTCCCAGGAAGTGTTGCAGGCGTTCGTCCAGGCGGCGACCCAAGGCTCGTTTTCCGCGGCAGCGCGCAAGCTGGGCCGCAGTCAGTCGACCATCAGCGCCGCCGTCGCCAGCCTGGAAATCGATCTGAACCTGACGCTGTTCGACCGCAGCAGCCGCAAGCCCAGCCTGACCCCGGCCGGGCACGTGATGCTGCAACGGGCCGAAGAGATCCTGGCCGCCACCAGCCGCCTGGAAATGACCGCCAGCCAACTGTCCCAAGGCGTCGAGGCGAAGCTGACCGTGGCGCTCTCGGACACTTATCAATCCGACCGCTTCGAAGCCTCGCTCAGTGCGTTCGAACAGCGTTATCCGGACCTGGAGCTCGAATGCCTGATCGCCGAATGCGACGATCTGGTGGCCTTGGTGCAGAGTGGCCGGGCGCAGATAGCCTTTGCCGAAATGCAGGACAGTTATCCACCGGACCTGGTCAATTCGACGGTGGACGAACGCACGGAAATCGCCCTGTTCGTGTCACCCGAACATCCTCTGGCGACGCTGGAACACATCGACCAGGACGTACTGCAACAGCATCGCGAACTGCGCCTGGCGACCATCGTCAATCCGTATGAGAGCCGTGCAAAGGGGCGCGTCTGGTCGGCGCCGAGTTATTTGATGCTGCTGGAAATGGCCCAGGGTGGTTTTGGCTGGGCGCCGCTGCCACGCTGGCTGGTGGCGCGCTTCGGCCCGGGAACCTTGCAAGAGCTGCAGGTGCGTGGCTGGCCAAAAACGGTGTCGGTGGATGCGCTGTGGTCACGCTTGCATCCGCCGGGGCCGGCTGGGAGTTGGTTGCTGGGCAAGATGCTGGAATAGGGGTGTCGCTACTGGCCTCTTCGCGGGCAAGCCCGCTCCCACAAGGGGTTTGTGGTGCACGTCATTCCCTGTGGGAGCGAGCCTGCTCGCGAAGAGGCCAGCAAAAATCACATCACTCCAACGACCGCAATCGAGCCTCAATAAACCGCCGCTCCGGTTCTTGCTGCGTCAATTCCAGCGCCCGCTCATAGGCGGCCCGCGCCTGCTCCACCCTGCCCAACTGTCGACAGAACTCCGCCCGCGCCGAATGCGCCAAGTGGTACTCGAGCAGCTCACCACGCGCCAGAATCCCCTCGACCAGCGTTAGCCCTGCCAACGGTCCATCGCGCCTGGAGATCGCCGCCGCCCGGTTCAATTCGATCACCGGAGACGGCCACGCTCGCAGCAACACCTCATACAGCCCGACGATCTGCGCCCAGTCGGTTTCCTCGATCGACGGCGCTTCGGCGTGCACCGCCGCAATCGCCGCTTGCAGGCAATACGGACCAAATCGTCTGGAGCCCAATGCCCGCTCCACCAGTGCACAGCCTTCGGCAATCATTTGCGCGTCCCACAGCGTGCGGTCCTGGTCGTCCAGCAAAATCAGGTCGCCGTCCGCGCAGGTCCTGGCGAGGCGCCGAGACTCGTGTAACAACATCAGGGCCAGCAAGCCCATGACCTCCGGTTCCGGCAGCAACTCCATCAACAAACGCCCCAGGCGGATCGCTTCACGGGTCAAGTCTTCGCGGGTCACTTGCGCGCCGACGGACGCCGAATAGCCTTCGTTGAACACCAGGTAAATCACCCGCAGCACGCTGTCGAGGCGCTCGGGCAGTTCCGCAAGGGATGGCACCTGATAGGGGATTTTCGCATCACGGATTTTCGCCTTGGCGCGCACGATGCGCTGGGCGATGGTGGCCGGCGCCGATAGAAAAGCCCGGGCGATTTCTTCCGTGGTCAGGTCGCAGACTTCGCGCAGGGTCAACGGCACCTGCGCGTCAGGCGCCAATGCCGGGTGGCAACAGGTGAAGATCAGGCGCAGGCGATCGTCTTCCACGTCTTCGTCACTCCAGTCGGCCTGCTCCAGTGCCTCCAGCTGCGCGACCAGCAGCGGTCGGGACGCGGCAAAACGTGCGCGCCGGCGCAGCACATCGATGGCCTTGAAGCGCCCGGTGGAGACCAGCCAGGCGCGCGGATTGTCCGGCACACCGTCCTGCTGCCAGCGTTCGACCGCTACGAAAAACGCCTCATGCAACGCCTCTTCGGCCAGGTCGAAATCGCCGAGCAGGCGAATCAGGGTCGCAAGAATGCGTCGCGATTCCTGGCGATAAACCTGCTCGACCCTGGCCTGTACCGACAGCGCCGGCATCTTAAGGATTCAACTGTCGGACGGGGCGCACTTCGACACTGCCAACCCTCGCCGCCGGGATGTTCCCGGCAATCTGGAGGGCTTCGTTGAGGTCCTTGGCATCGATCAGGTAAAAGCCGGCCAACTGCTCCTTGGTTTCGGCGAACGGGCCGTCGGTGATCGACATCTTGCCGTTGCGCATGCGCACCGTGGTGGCGGTCTGCACCGATTCCAGGGCCTCGGCGGCGATCATCCGGCCGCTGCCCTGGACAGCCTCGGCATAGGCCAGGCATTCCTCGTCCTTGGGGCTCTCGGGCAGCGAATGCAGCAAGTGCTCTTCGCTGTAGACCAGGCATAAATACTTCATCGCACTCTCCTGATTGAACGGATAACTATGGCTGCAGATCGGCAGTTTCGTGCGGTTTCCCGATGATCAGGGTTCCAGATTGAACAAGGTCGTGCCGCTCGTCATGTCGAACGGGGCCGACCAGTGTTCATGGACGATGCGCCATTGCCCGGCTTCGCGCCGATAGCAGGCGGTCACGCGCATCCAGCAGGCCTGGGTTTCGCCCTGCTCGTTAGTGCCGCCGCAATGGGCCAGCCAATGGGCGAAGGCGATGTGCTCATCGGCCACGATGTTCATGTGGTCGAAGTCGAATGTGTGCTGGCCCTGGCACATTTCCATGCACTCCAGCCAATGCGCGCGGTAGGCGGCCTTGCCGCGAAATTGCAGGGCCTTGACGGCGTCGTAGGAGACGATGTCGTCGGCGTACAGGGCCATGATTTTCTCGACGTCCTTCGAGATGACCGCTTCACGGTAGGTGGCGATCAGGGTCTGGATTTCATAGGTATCGCTCATGGTGGTTCTCCGTGGTTTTTAGAGTGAAGACACCCTTAGTCGACTGGCGATCCGCCTGATCGACAGTCGAAATAAAAATAATCCATGAACGCAAACTCGCTAGAATCCAAGACTCATTTCTGTTGGAAAAAGGACACTCCAGTGACAGCCCGACTCGTGCCTTACGAAAGCCTGAACGCGCTGCAGCGCCAGCAGGTCGAGGCCATCGAAGTGCATCCGGAACAAACCAGGTTTTCAGGCGACATTCACGGTGCGTTGCACACCCTGTTGTCCAGGCCAGGCCCCGGCGTCAAGGGATTTGCCCTGCTGGCCGATGCGGTGCCCGTGGCCTTCCTGCTGCTCAAACGCCCACCGGTATTGCCCGCCTGGGCCAACGAACACAGCGCCACACTGCACGCCTTGCAAGTCGATCAGCGCGCTCAAGGCAAAGGTTACGGCAAGGCTTGCCTGCAAGCGCTACCTGAGGTTGCGCGCCAGGCGTGGCCGGAAATCCGTGGGCTGGAGTTGTCGGTGGATGCGGACAATGAGTCTGCGATTGCGTTGTATGCCAAGTATGGATTTGTCGACAGTGGCGAGGCATACAAGGGGCGGATCGGCTATGAGCGGCGGATGGGCCTGGTGTTCTGACTGGCACACACGCCCCCCTGTAGGAGCGAGCATGCTCGCGATGGAGGTCAACGATGACGCGGGAAACCTGACGCCCCGCGGTGCCCTCTGGTTTTTCGCGAGCAGGCTCGCTCCTACAAGGATTCTGCGTCGGGTTTAGAGATTCAGCACCATCTCATGCCACGCCATGCCGCCATGGTCGGACGCCGATGGCTTGATGTAGGCAAAACCAAAGCCCGCATACAAAGGAATATGTCGTTCCTTGCACATCAGGTTGATGCTGACCTTGCCCATCGCACGCATACGTTCGATGAACTCGCCCATCAAGCGCTTCGCCAGGCCCTGCCCCTGGTAATCCGGGTGCACGACCACCGACATGATCACCACGTGCGGGCCCGCCGGGTCGTGGCCGATCAGTTCCTTGAACGCTTCGTCGGACATTTCCACCTGGAACGCCGCTCCGGAATTGATGAAACCGGCTACAACGCCGTCCACTTCGGCGACGATGAAACCCTCGGGCCAGGTGGCGATGCGGGTGGCGATTTTCTCTCGGGTGGCGGCTTCGTCGCCTTCGTAGGCAACGGTTTCAATGGCGAAGCAACGGTCCAGATCAGCGGGCGTGACGTGACGGATGACGGTGTTCATGGCGAGTCGCAAATCAGTTGGAAAGGACGTGGATCATAAAGCAGCGTCATCGAGAGACGAATCGTTTTTGATCCGCCTCCCGACGCCAGGGTGTCATGCCTTGATCGGCAACCAGATTTCCAGCTTGCCGGTATTGAGCTTCGGGTTGAAGTCTTCGCTGTAGCGTTCGAATTCCGGTGCGTCCAACAGCTCGCGACCGGACTGTGGCAACCACGTGCCATGGATGTGCTGGAAGGTCTGCGGCAACGACTGCAGCGCCCCCTTGTGTTCGAAAACCACATACAGCTGAGGCTGGACCTCGACCCAGCGGTAAGTGTCCGGCAAGTCGTCGAGTTTGCTGATCTCGACACCGGCGATGTAATCAAAGCCACCATTGCCGTCGAAATTGCAGCAGACGCCGTAGGTCACTTCGCCCTTTTGCCCTGGAACATTGCCAATATGAGGAATGAATTTTTCCCAGAGATCGGGAATGTCTTTTACGGTTTGCTGGGTGAAGTGTCCGCCAAGCCCTGCGATCAGCAGGAAGTGTCCATGTTCGAAGCGGGGTTCCGTCACTTCGACGTTTGTTTGTTCTTCCATGACTCGACTCCTGGAAGGTAAAAAGTGGGTTCGGCTGGGAGTATAGAAGCCAAACCCGATTCGCCCACTTACAGGGCGTGCAACTGCTCGACGGCACCTGCGCCAACAAATTCGTTGTAACCCGATAGAATCACGTACACCGCGAAATAGCAGAAGATCGCCGCCGATGCCAGGTAGGAATAACGCAGCAGCTTGTCGCCGAGCATCTTGCCGCCGTGGCTCGCTGCGAAACATAGGCCGGCGGACCACAGCAAGCCAGCGCAGAGAAACCCGCCAAGAAAGAGCGCGGAGCTGAGCGTACCGCCGCCACCGGAACGGGCGATCAACGTGCCGCCTACTGCGGCAAACCAGAGAATGGCACTGGGCGACGACATGGCGAGAAAAATCCCACGGAAAAATTCCTTGCGATGGGAGTTGTGGCCCACCTCGGTGGTTTCGGCCAACAGCGCCTCATGGTGGATCGCCGAGTAAATCATCTTCGCCGCGAAATAGACCAATAGCGCCGAACCGCCGATCCACAGCACCCAGCGCACGGTTTCGTATTGCAGCAAAACCGTCATGCCGGCCAGTGCCAGCACGGCGTAGATCAGGTCACCGACGCAGGTGCCCAAGCCCAGGGCGAAGCCTTGAAAATAGCCGCGCTGCATCGCCAACGTGATCATCGCGATATTGGCCACGCCGATGTCCAGGCACAGCGACAGGCTCAACAAAAAGCCACTGGTAAATTCCATCAGACCCTTTCCTTCGGAAAAATTTGTTTACGTTGAGGCTGGACAGCCTGCCATAGCTGATCGTACATTCCGCCACAGGCCACCGCAGTGGCCAGCGTCGCTCGGACGGTTCCGGGCGCTTACGTTATCCGAGGCAACAATGGCCGAACAAGGTTCGCCGCGCCGCTTTGCGCGCATCGATCGACTCCCCCCTTACGTTTTCAACATCACTGCCGAGCTGAAGATGGCCGCCCGTCGTCGTGGCGAAGACATCATCGACTTGAGCATGGGCAACCCCGATGGCGCCACCCCGCCACACATCGTCGAAAAACTGGTCACTGTCGCCCAGCGCGCAGACACCCATGGCTACTCCACGTCCAAGGGTATTCCGCGCCTGCGCCGAGCCATTTCCAATTGGTACAAGGAGCGCTACGAGGTCGACATCGACCCGGAAAGCGAGGCCATTGTCACCATCGGTTCCAAGGAAGGCCTGGCACACTTGATGTTGGCCACCCTCGACCAGGGCGACACCGTGCTGGTACCCAACCCGAGCTACCCGATCCACATCTACGGTGCCGTTATTGCCGGCGCCCAGGTGCGTTCAGTGCCGCTGGTGCCGGGCGTGGATTTCTTCGCTGAACTGGAACGAGCCATTCGCGGTTCGATCCCGAAACCGAAGATGATGATCCTTGGTTTCCCGTCCAACCCCACCGCCCAGTGCGTGGAGCTGGATTTTTTCGAACGGGTGATCGCTCTCGCCAAGCAGTACGACGTGCTGGTGGTGCATGACCTGGCCTACGCCGACATCGTCTACGACGGCTGGAAAGCCCCGTCGATCATGCAGGTGCCCGGCGCAAAGGACATCGCCGTCGAATTCTTCACCCTGTCCAAGAGCTACAACATGGCGGGCTGGCGTATCGGTTTCATGGTCGGCAACCCGGAACTGGTCAACGCCCTGGCGCGGATCAAGAGCTACCATGACTACGGCACCTTCACCCCGCTGCAAGTGGCGGCCATTGCGGCGCTTGAAGGCGATCAGCAATGTGTGCGCGATATCGCCGAACAGTATCGGCAGCGCCGTAACGTGCTGGTCAAAGGCTTGCATGAATTGGGCTGGATGGTGGAAAACCCGAAAGCGTCGATGTACGTCTGGGCCAAGATTCCCGACGCGTACGCGCACCTGGGCTCGCTGGAGTTCGCCAAGAAACTGCTGGCCGAGGCCAAGGTCTGCGTCTCGCCGGGTGTGGGCTTTGGTGAGTATGGTGACGATCACGTGCGCTTCGCGCTGATCGAAAACCAGGACCGGATTCGTCAGGCCGTACGCGGGATTCGCGGGATGTTCCGGGCGGATGGGCTAGGCACCAAAACCAACGCCTGACACAAAACCCTGTGGGAGCGAGCAAGCCCGCTCCCACACTGGATCTCGTTCTTCCTGAGATCATCACCCACAAAAAAACCGCATCGCTGCGGTTTTTTTTTGTCTGGCGAAACGCTTAGACGAACAACGACAACAACAGGATAAAGCCCAACCCCACCACCGACAGGATGGTTTCCATCGCTGTCCAGGTCTTGAACGTCTCTGCCACGGTCATGTTGAAGTACTGCTTCACCAACCAGAAACCGGCGTCGTTCACGTGAGACAGGATCAAGGAACCGGCACCGGTGGCCAGGACCAGCAGCTCACGGTTCACACCCGGAATCATCCCCACCACCGGCACCACGATGCCCGCGCCAGTAATGGTTGCAACGGTCGCCGAACCGGTGGCAATACGAATCACCGCCGCCACCAGCCACGCCAGCAGGATCGGCGAAATCTGCGCGGCCACCGCCATGTGGCCGATCACGTCACCCACGCCGCTGGTCACCAGCATCTGCTTGAAGCCACCACCGGCACCGATGATCAGGATGATCGCGGCAGTCGGTGCGAGGCTCGCGTCCAGCCATTTGAGCATCTGTTGCGAACCGATGCCCTGCTTGTAGCCGAAGGTGTACAGCGACAGAAGCAACGCCAACAGCAGCGCGGAGATCGGGTGACCGATCAGGTCCATGAAAGTGCGGAAGAAGTTGCCGTCCGGCAGCACCACATCGGCAAAGGTTTTCAGCAGCATCAAGAACACTGGCGACAACACGGTGACCAGGGTGATGCCGAAGCTCGGCAGATCGCCTGCATCCGACTCACGCGCCAGTTGGTCCACCAGTTCCTGATTCGGATGACCGGGAATGTGCTTGGCGATGAACGTACCGAAGATCGGGCCGGCAATGATCGCCGTCGGCAGCGCAACGATCAGGCCGTACAGAATGGTTTTACCGATGTCGGCACCGAACACACCGATGGCCAGCAACGGACCCGGGTGCGGCGGCACCAGGCCATGCACCGCGGACAGACCAGCCAGCAGCGGGATACCGATCTTGATGATCGACACGCCAGTGCGGCGGGCAACGATGAACACCAGCGGGATCAACAGTACGAAGCCGATTTCGAAGAACAGCGGGATGCCCACCAGGAAGGCAGCGAACATCATTGCCCACTGCACCTTGTCCTTGCCGAAGGCGCGGATCAGGGTCTGGGCGATCTGGTCCGCCCCGCCCGACTCGGCCATCATTTTTCCGAGCATGGTCCCCAGCGCCAGGATGATCCCGACGAAACCGAGCACGCCACCGAAGCCGTCCTGGAACGCCTTGATGATGGTGCCGATCGGCATGCCTGAGGTCAGCCCGAGGAAAGCGGCGGCGATGATCAGGGCAATGAAAGGGTGGAACTTGAACTTGGTGATCAGGACGATAAGCCCGATAACCGTGACCACTGCGTCAAGCAGCAGAAACGTCTCGTGGGACATGCCAAACATTAGGGGTGTCTCCTGGTTGTTGTTGTTATTAAAGCGGGTAATTCGAAAGCCATAAGGACAGCGCTATCTCTACAAGCAAAAAATTAACTGGCGCGCTTCAAGCCATGCTCGAGCCACCAGAGGTGTGCCTGGACAGCCAGTTCGTCAACGCTGTGGATCGAGGCATTGAGCGCCAATGTCAGTGGCTCGCCCTTGGGAGACTCGAGGGTGGCGAACTGACTTTCGATCAAGGTTGCCGGCATGAAATGGCCTGGCCGATGGGAGACGCGTTCGGCGGCGACTTCCGGGGTCAGCTCCAGGAACACAAAACCCAGGCCTGGCAAGGCACTGCGCAGGCGTTCGCGGTAGATGTGCTTGAGCGCCGAGCAGGTCAACACCGGGCGCTGACCCAGCGCATCGATGCGGCGCAACTCATCGCACAGGCTGTCGAGCCAGCCGGCACGGTCTTCATCGTTCAGGGGAATTCCCGCGCTCATCTTTTCGATATTGGCGGCAGGATGGAAAGAGTCGCCTTCAATGGCAGTGGCGCCGCTCAGTTGGCACAGGGCTTCGCTGACGCACGTCTTGCCGCAACCGGCAACGCCCATGATGACCAGGGCGGTGATGGGATGATTCATGTAACACCTCAGCGCGCAGACAGCGCTACCTTTGCAAGCTATGACACTGGATCAAAAGTAGAAGTTGCCGACGCCTTCTTGTCATTTTTGTGGGTTGCAGCATGTTTGTCCCAATGCCAAAAAGCGAGGATCAGGCGAACCCCCACTTACGCATTTGCAGCTGCATCGAGACAGCGCTACCTTAGTGCCTTGAATTTTGTTTGGCAAGCCGTCGATGACTTCAACTAAAAACGATAAAAATACCCGCACCACTGGCCGCCCAACCCTGAACGAAGTGGCACGCCTGGCCGGTGTCAGTCCGATTACCGCTTCGCGCGCCTTGCGCGGGGTCAGTACGGTGGCCACCGAACTGGTGGAAAAAGTCCAGAAAGCCGCGCTGGAACTCAACTACGTGGTCAACCCCGCGGCCCGTGCCTTGGCTTCGGCGCAGAGCCATTCGGTGGTGGTATTGGTGCCGTCCTTGTCCAACCTGCTGTTCATCGACACCCTGGAAGCCATTCATCAGGTGTTGCGCCCCAAGGGCTTCGAGGTGCTGATCGGCAACTTCCATTACTCGCGCGACGAAGAAGAAAACCTGCTGCGCAACTATATGGCCTATCAACCCCGAGGCTTGCTGCTGACCGGCTTCGACCGCACCGAAAGTTCGCGACGGATGATCGAAGCCAGCAACATCCCGTGCGTGTACATGATGGAGCTCGACAGTGCTGCCGGGCTCAATTGCGTCGGCTTCTCGCAACTGGCTGCCGGCGAAACGGCGGCCGAGCATTTACTCTCGCGTGGGCGCAAGCGCCTGGCCTACATCGGTGCGCAGCTGGACCAACGCACTCTGTTGCGCGGTGAAGGTTTTCGCAAAGCCCTGAAAAAGGCCGGCCTGTATGACCCCGACCTGGAAGTGCTGACCCCGCGCGCCTCGTCCGTCGGCTTGGGCGGCGAGCTGTTTCTGCAACTGCTGGCCAGTCACCCGGACGTCGATGCGATTTTCTTCGGCAACGACGACCTGGCCCAGGGCGCCCTGCTTGAGGCCATGCGCTGCGGGATCAAGATTCCCGAACAGGTGGCGATTCTTGGCTTCAACGATTTGCCGATGTCGGAACACATGGTCCCGCGCCTGAGCAGCATCAACACACCGCGCGAAGCCATCGGCCGTCGTGCGGCGGAGCAGATGCTCACATTGATGGCCGGTAACACCGTGGCCAAACCGGTGCAGGACATGGGGTTTGAGTTGAAGGTGCGCGAGAGTACGTGAGACCGGTGCTTCCCCGCTGTGAAACGATAGCGCCGCGAAACCGGATGCCTCCTGGTGACCACGCCTACGAGGCAGTCCGGCCCCGCAGCGGTATTTCGAAACACATTTTGTCCTGCGCTTCACGGATGGCGGATACAGAATCCGCAAATTCCGTTCCCGGCTGACATTCCTATGCGCAAGACGATCTTCATGACCTCCCTGCTGATGCTCTCGCTCGGACAGGTATCTGAGGCGCAAGTGTCGCAGCCGAGTGATTGGACTCACCTCCTGACAGATCCACACTTCATTCCAGCGATAAAAAACTGTCTGGCCGCTCACCCGAAGGGCGAGGGCCCTGCCGTCGTAATGGATGTCTGGCATTCGAGCATGGAAGATGCAGGCGTCATGACCACTGACCTCACAGGACGTAGAAATGAATGCTACGCCAGCAAGGACACAGGCTTGGTAAGCCGGTCCAAGACCGTGTTCGATCTGCCTGGTCCGCTGTTCGTTTCAGTGGATCAAGCCAAGGTTGCGCCCCAAGGCGAGTGCATCGTATCCACCCCGGTGTTCATCGACCAACAGCTTCAGGGCTGGGTCCTGCGCCAACCCATCCTCAACCAACAGATTCCCAGCGCCTGCTCTTGGCCTATCTGGACCGGTCTATTCCAAGGCGAGAAATAAGGAGCGAAAGTCACCCGATCCAACACGCCGTACCGTCAAGCGGTGCGACGCCCATGCCTTGGGATTT
The DNA here is from genome assembly GCF_058791355.1 of Pseudomonas sp. EB271-G4-1. Taxonomy (NCBI): domain Bacteria; kingdom Pseudomonadati; phylum Pseudomonadota; class Gammaproteobacteria; order Pseudomonadales; family Pseudomonadaceae; genus Pseudomonas; species Pseudomonas sp. EB271-G4-1. The sequence goes on along the minus strand of NZ_JBYTEO010000003.1, from coordinate 36,030 downwards.
CAACTAGTCTTGAATGTGTTTCTCATCCCGCTGAGTGCTCGCTGTGGCTGAAAAACTGTTAATTTCCTGAAGCGCACATACGCTAACGGAGTAGCACAATGGAACACACACTGAAGATTCTGGGAAAAGCCTCGTCGATCAACGTCAGGAAGGTCCTGTGGACCTGTGAGGAGTTGGGCCTTTCCTACGAACGCGAGGATTGGGGCAGCGGTTTCGCCTCGACCCACAGCCCTGAGTTTCTCCGGTACAACCCCAACGCACAGGTACCGGTGATCATCGATGAGGCCGGTGTGCTGTGGGAGTCCAACACCATATGCCGCTACCTCTGCGCCAGGCACCAGCATCACCACACGGAGCTGCTACCCGGCGAACCGGCCGCCCGCGCCCGGGTGGAACAGTGGATGGATTGGCAAGCCACTGATCTCAACTCGTCGTGGAGTTATGCGTTCATGGCGCTGGTGCGCAAGGATCCGGAATACCAGGATGCTCATCGCATCGACATCAGTGTGCGCGGCTGGAACCAGAAAATGGCCATCCTCGAACATCAGCTCGCAACCACCAAGGCGTATGTCGCCGGGGCAAAATTCACCGTGGCCGACATTGTCATCGGCCTCTCGGTCAACCGTTGGCTGATGACGCCCATCGAGCGTCCCGACTATTCGGCCGTCGACGAGTATTTCAAACGCCTGGCGCAACACCCGGGTTTTCTCAAACACTGCTGTAACGGCTTGCCTTGAGCCACTTCCGATAGCGGTCGACCGCTGCCGCCCGGCGGCAAGGCCTGACCGCAAACCCACCTTGCCTACCGGGTTAAATAATTCTAACAATCTGATTTAATTGATATTTTATCTACGGGCATACTATTTGCTGAAGCACTGTACCGCCAATACCTACAAGGTCTGCTTATCATGTTGGTCAGTGCAAAATCAAACCTGGTAACCCCCCTTCCCAAGCGCCCCGGTGAGGATCCGACAGCTGAAGCCGCCGCCGGCCTGCAAAGCGTCATGACGCAGGCCTTGCAGAACAACCTGCAGGCGCAAACCACGCAAACCAGCACCCAGGTCGAGGAATCCGCCACGCAACTGTCCACGCAACAGGTGAATGAGGCCACTCGCATCAGCGATAACGTCGACGAAGCGTTCGCCAAGACCCGCGTTGGCCTGCAGGCAACCTCCGCGCCGCTGCCCGACGACGTCAAGGACAGGATCGGCGATGGTTCAGCGACAGCCGAATTCAAGGACTACATGAGCAAGACCCCGGAACAGCGCATGCGCGATGCGATCCTGCAAGAGATGGGCTTGACCCAGGAGGAGATCGATCAGATGCCACCGGAGAAACAACAAGCCATCGGCGAAGAAATAGCCCAGCGCGTGCGGGAGAAGGCGCAGATGGCTGCAGCCGAGAAAGACCAGCGCAAGGGTGAACACACCAGAATCGAGGGTGTGGACAAGCTCATCGCCTCGCTGTAACAACGCGGTGATGGTTGTTGTAGGAGCGAGCATGCTCGCGATGAACCCGAGAATGACGCGGGGCGCCAGGCTCCCCGCGTAATCGTTGACGAGCAGAGCTCGCTCCTACAGGGAAATCAAGGGGGTGATCAGTTCAACTGCAAGGTCGAGTTGAACTGGCTGATCGCGTCCACCACATGTCGCGATCCCTGCTGGATTTCCAGGATCACCTCCCCCGCCTCGTTCGCCAGCTCCACGCCCAGCCCGGTTCGACTCAGGCTCGACTGCATGCTCGACACCGCACTCAATGACAGGTCGTGGTTCTTGCGCACCACATCGACAATTTCCAGGGTGGCCTGGCTGGTGCGTGCGGCAAGGCTGCGCACTTCATCGGCCACCACGGCAAACCCTCGCCCATGCTCGCCGGCACGGGCCGCTTCGATGGCGGCGTTGAGCGCCAGCAAGTTGGTCTGATCGGCAATCCCGCGGATGGTCTGGACGATGGTGCCGATGATGTCGGACTGTTGGCTCACCGCATCGATGCTCAGCGCCGCCTGGTTCAAGTCCCTGGAGATGTCCTGGATGATCTGCACCGTTTGCTGCACCACCTCGGAGCCCTTTCGCGCGCAGGCGTCGTTTTGCACCGAGGTACTGTGGGCCGAATCCGCGGCGGTTTGCAGGGTCGTCATTTGTTGGGTGATGTCGCTGGCGAACTTGACCACTTTGTACAGGCGGCCCTTGGCGTCGAATAACGGATTATAGGAAGCTTCCAGGTATATCGTCTGGCCCTGCTTGTTCTTGCGCTCGAAACGATGCGAGTGATATTCGCCTCGGTTCAGCGAGGCCCAGAAATTCCTGTAGCCCTGGGATTCCGCTTCGGCACGATGACAGAACATGCTGTGATGCTGACCGACGATTTCATGGAGCGAGTACTGGGTGGTTTTCAGGAAGTTTTCGTTTGCGCTGATCACTCGGCCTTCCGGGGTGAATTCGATCACTGCCATGGAGCGACCAATGGCGGCGAGCCGGCTTTCGTTTTCGTGTTCCTTGATGACCCTGGCAGAAATATCGGTGGCCACCTTGATCACGCTGCGCACCTGCCGATCAGGTCCCAATACCGGCATGTAGCTGGCTTCGAGCCAGATCTCCTTGCCACTTTTGTCCAAGCGCAGAAAGGTTCCGCTGATCGGTTCGCCCCGAGCCAGATCACGCCACAATTTGGCGTACTCCTCGCTGCGGTAAAACGCCTCTTCACAGAACATCCGGTGATGTTTGCCGCGCACTTCGTCGGCGCTGTAACCCATGACCTTGCAAAAATTCTCGTTGGCATCGAGGACAATGCCATCGGGACTGAATTCAATCATCGCCATCGACCGGCTGACGGCAGCCAGCTTGGCGTTGGCCTCAGTCAGCGCGCAGCTGAAACGTTCGATTTCCAGCAGGTCAGCCTTGTGATGCAGGTTAAACATGGTCGTACCACCTATGCGCGTTTATGAAAGTTGCTGGTCTTTCAAATCCACCACTACGTTCAATAGAACAGGTACACGCATCCCTCCAAAAAGGAGGAATGAACAGGTGATAGGTGATGTTCGATCGAAGGAAGTCCTTATCGCGACACTCCCATCAAGACATCCTTCTCTTGATAGCCCGGCGTCGGGCCAGCCCTAACGTGCTCATAAGCGGACTCCATTTCCAGACAGCTTCCTGCAAGTGTGTCGGTGCCTTGAATTGCGCACTCTGGCAGCTTGGCTCGATGATCCAATGCCGGCGATAACGGTCGGCATGGTTAGTTAGACGTCAGCATAGACATCGGTCTTCGGCTTGCAAGGCCACTAGTCGGCCAGTATCGAGGACAAAATCGGTTCAGCGCGCACAAGGGCTGCTCCGGTGGGAAGCTCGACCTCTAATGGGCAAATAACATGAACATGGGCGCAAACGCGATGCTCATGATCCTATTGTTATTCTCGGTCAGTCGGCTCTGGGCATTGATCTCCGTCCAGGTACCGACGACGCGGGCATCTTCGGGAACGCTGAACGGACAACAGCCCTTGCCCAGGATCACCTCCCTGATATTGCTCATCACCATGTTGCCCTTCGCGCCCGGCCCATCCACTCCGAAGATCTTTACTGTGCCGGTCTTGTTGTTGTGCTGCCAGGAGAAGACCTGGGCGCTCATGTCATAGTCGGACAGATTGACGGACCCGTTTTTCGCCGTACTGAGCAATGACAGTTTCCTGCCGGCAAAATCCGACGCGGTCCAGAAACAGACGTAACCGTAATCACAGTTGCGATCGGACTGACCTGCGTCGCCGGGTACCGGGAACGTCACCACAGCGGCACCATTGTCATATACCACTTGAGTGGTACTGATTTGCTTGCCTCCCGATTTTCGACTGAGCTGGCGCTCGATTTGTCGTTGCACCATGACTTTTTGCTCAGTCGTCATGCCGGGCTCGAACAACGCATAGGGGCTGCGCTCGACTGTCGCCTGTTTCGCCGAAAAAAACAGTGCGCCAACACCGAGGCAGAGTGCCACGAACGCAACCAGCCATTTGCTGTTCATGTAGAGACTCCATTTGCCAGGAACGCTGAACACAGTCAGCGTGAGCAGGAAAACAGCGTCTGCCCGGCACAATGGATTGTCTACTGTCAGAAATAACAGGCTCGACCGATGGCACCGCCCGGCCGATTGTTGAAATAACCCCGCATCCCGCTTGCGCGCCCCCCTCCTGCTCACTAACGTAGCGCCTTTATTGCGCGCCGCCGCCTTTACCCCCCCGCAGGAGCTTTGCCATGGCCTCGCCAGCCCTTTCACATTTTCTACCCCGGTTCGGCGTTGCCGCAGCAGTGGCGGGTGTCTTGAGCCTGACCGGTTGTCAGAGCTTCAATGCCCAGGACACCCTCCCGCCCACCTCCGGCGTACAGCCGCTCAAAGGCCTGGCGCAGAACGTTTCGGTTCGGCGCAATGCGATGGGCATGCCGTTGATCGAAAGCAGCACTTTCCACGACGCACTGTTCTCCCTCGGCTATGTGCACGCCAGTGACCGCATCACCCAGATGGTCACCCTGCGTTTGCTCGCCCAGGGTCGATTGGCCGAGATGCAGGGAGCGGACCTGTTGGACGCCGACCGCTATATGCGCGCGGTCAACCTGAAGAAGAGCGCTGGCGAGCTGTACAAGGCCTCCTCACCGCGACTCAAGCGCTTCTTCGAAGTCTATGCCCGCGGGGTCAACGCCTATCTGTTCCGCTACCGCGACAAGCTGCCTGCCGACCTCGCCGCCACCGGGTACAAGCCCGAGTACTGGAAGCCGGAAGACTCGGCGCTGATTTTCTGCCTGCTCAACTTCAGTCAGTCAGCCAACCTGCCCGAGGAAATTGCCTCGCTGGTGCTGGCCCAGAGCGTCACTACCGACAAACTGCCGTGGCTGACCCCTTCGGCCCCGGATGAAAAACTGCCACTGGCCGAAAGTGAAAAGCTGCAAGGCATCAAGCTCAGCGGGCAGGTACCGGGGCTGGCCGAGATCAGCAAGGCCACCGGCCAGCTGTCCGAGCTTAATCTACTGGGCGCCACCTCATCGAACAACTGGGCCATTGCCCCGCAGCGCAGCCGCAGCGGTAAAAGCCTGTTGGCCAGCGACAGCCACGGGCCGATGGGGGTACCGGCGCTGTTTAGCTACGTGCAGATCCGCACATCGAAGTACCAGGCTTCCGGTGTGACCCTCGCCGGGTTGCCGATGATCCTGGGTGGTTTCAATGGCAAAGTGGCCTGGAGCATGACCAGCGTCATGGGCGACAACCAGGACCTGTTCCTGGAAAAAATCAAACGCCAGGGTAATGGGCTGTCCTACGAAACCGCTGGCAAGTGGCAGCCGGCGATCGTGCGCAATGAAACCTACTTCGTCAAAGGCCAGCGGCCGATTCGCGAAGCGATATTCGAAACCCGCCACGGTCCCCTGCTCAACAGTGCCCAGGGCCTGGCGCAGGGCAGCGGTTTCGGCCTGGCCTTGCAAACGCCGAACTTTACCGACGACAAGAGCCTGGACGCCTTCTTTGACCTGTCCCGGGCGCAGAATGTCGAGAAAGCCTCGGACGCCAGCCGCGAGATTCGCGCCATTACCTTGAACCTGATGTTCGCCGATGCCAGCCACATTGGCTGGCAAGTCACCGGCCGCTATCCAAACCGCCGCGAAGGCGAAGGCCTGTTGCCCTCGCCTGGTTGGGAGGGACGTTACGATTGGGACGGTTACGCCGACCCGATGCTGCACCCCTACGATCAGGACCCGGCCCAAGGCTGGCTCGGCACCGCCAACCAGCGGGTCATTCCCCATGGCTATGGCATGCAGCTATCCAACTCCTGGTCGGCACCGGAACGTGGCGAGCGCCTGGCCGAACTGGCCGGCGTGGGCAAGCACGACACCCGTAGCCTGATCGCCATGCAGTACGACCAGACCACCACCTTCGCCGCCAAACTGAAGAAAATGTTCGAAGCACCGGGGATGTCACAGCCGCTCAAGCAGGCCATCGAGGCCTTGCCCGTGGCGGATCGCGGCAAGGCACGCGAGGCCCTGACCCGCTTGATGGCATTTGACGGCAAACTCAGCCCGACCTCCGCCGATGCGGCCATCTACCAGCTGTACCTGCAGGAAAGCACCCGGCAGATTTTCCTCGATGAATTGGGGCCACAAGGCAGCCCGGCGTGGCAAGCTTTCATCGCCAATGGCAGCTTGTCTTACGCGGCGCAGGCCGATCACTTGCTGGGGCGCGAAGACAGTCCATTCTGGGATGATGTGCACACCGCGCAGAAAGAAGACAAACCGGCGATCCTCGCCCGCAGCCTGGCGGCGGCGATCACCGCTGGCGACAGTCAGTTGGGTGGCGATCATAAAGCCTGGCAGTGGGGCAAACTTCACCGCTATGAGTGGAAGAACGCCAGCGGCCAGACCGTGCGAGGTCCGCAGCCAGCCGGCGGCGACCACACCACCCTCAACACGGCCGCCTATTCCGTGGGCCAAGACTTCAACACCACACGGGTGCCGGCCATGCGCCTGATCGTCGACTTCGGCCAACCCGAACCGCTGATGGGCCAGATCGCCACCGGCCAGTCCGGCAACCCGGCCAGCCCGAACTACCTCAACGGTATCGAGCCATGGCTGAAGGGGCAGTATCAGAGCTTGCCAATGCAGCCGGAGAATTTCGACCGGGTGTATGGAACCAAGCGCCTGACCCTGACACCTGGAAAATAACCACATTCCCTGTAGGAGCTGCCGCAGGCTGCGATCTTTTGATCTTGATCTTTGAAAAAACAAGGTCAAAGATCGCAGCCTGCGGCAGCTCCTACAGGGGGTAGGTTGTTTACCCGGGAATTCCCGATAGAACTTCTTCGCCCGCGCCAGCCTCCTAGCTAACAAGCCCCTGCACTTGGACAGCAACGTGGACCTTGTCATCGCGCGCCCTGAAGGCTTGTATTGCCCCGCCGGCGATTTCTACATCGATCCGTGGCGGCCGGTCGAGCGTTCGGTCATCACCCACGCCCATGGCGACCACGCCCGCACCGGCAACCAGCACTACCTGGCGGCAGCACCCGGTGAAGGGATACTGCGAGCACGACTGGGCCAGGACATCGACCTGCAAACCCTGGCGTATGGCGAGCGGTTGCTGCATCACGGCGTTACCCTGAGTTTCCACCCCGCCGGCCATGTACTCGGCTCGGCCCAGGTGCGCCTGGAATATGGCGGGGAAGTCTGGATGGCGTCAGGTGACTACAAGATCGAACCCGACGGCACCTGCGCACCGTTCGAACCGGTGCGCTGTCACACCTTCATCACCGAGTCGACATTCGGCCTGCCGATCTATCGCTGGCAGCCCCAGGCGCAGGTCTTTACCGAGATCAATCAATGGTGGCAGGCCAATGCCGAGCAAGATAAAGCCAGCGTGCTGTTCTGTTATTCCTTCGGCAAGGCCCAGCGCATTCTCCATGGCATCGATGCCAGCCTCGGGCCGATCCTGACGCATGGCGCGGTGGAGCCGCTGAACCGTGTCTATCGCGAGGCCGGCATAGACCTGCCGCCAACGCTCTACGCTGGCGATTTCCAAAAAAACGATCCGATTCTGCGCAAAGCGCTGGTCATCGCTCCGCCTTCGGCTGGTGGCAGCACCTGGATGCGCCGTTTCGGCGACTACAGCGACGGTTTCGCCAGCGGCTGGATGCGCTTGCGCGGAACGCGTCGGCGACGTGGGGTGGATCGCGGTTTCGTGTTGTCCGATCACGCAGACTGGCCGGGATTGCTGTGGGCCATCGAACAGACTGGCGCTGAGCGGGTAATGGTCACGCACGGTTCCGGCGCGGTATTGGTGCGCCACCTGCGTGAACAAGGCCTCGATGCCCAGGGCTTTCGCACCGAGTACGGTGACGATGAGGAGGCATCGACCGCCGAAACCGAGAGCGTCGAGGCACTGCCATGAAGGCTTTCGCCCAGCTGTACGCCGAACTCGACGCCACGACATCGAGCAACGCCAAGCTGGCGGCGATGCAAGAGTATTTTGCTCAGGCCGCGCCGGAAGATGCCGCGTGGGCGGTGTACTTTCTGTCCGGAGGACGCCCAAGGCAATTAGTGCCGGTGCGCGTCCTGCGGGAGTTGGCAGTCGCGTATTCCGGGCTTTCGGCGTGGCTGTTCGAAGAAAGCTACCAGGCGGTGGGCGACCTGGCGGAAACGATTTCCCTGGTGTTGCCCGAATCGCCTTATCGCTCCAGCGACGGATTGGCGGTATGGATCGAAGAAAAACTGCTGCCATTGCGCGGCGAATCCCCGCAGGTGCTCGCCGAACGCCTGCCCGCTCTCTGGTCGCAACTGGACCGCCCCAGCCTTATGCTGTGCATCAAGTTGATCACCGGCAGCTTTCGCGTCGGTGTCTCGAAGTTGCTGGTGACCCGAGCGCTGGCCTCCATGACTGGCCTGGACAGCAAGCGCGTGGCCCAACGAATGGTCGGCTACACCGATTTGTCCAACCGCCCCACTGCCGCCAGCTACTTGAAGTTGGTCGCCGCGCAATCTCCCGACGAACATGCGCAACGCGGCGGTCAGCCGTATCCGTTTTTCCTCGCCCACGCCCTGGCACAACCGGTCGAACAATTCGAAGCGCTGCTCGGCACCGCCAGCCAGTGGCAGGTCGAATGGAAGTGGGATGGCATCCGCGCCCAGATCGTCAAACGCGAAGGACGCCTATGGATCTGGTCGCGCGGTGAAGAATTGGTCACCGATCGCTTTCCTGAATTTGACAGTATGATCCACTGCTTGCCCGACGGCACCGTGATCGACGGCGAGATCGTCGCCTGGAAAGCCGCTCACACAGGGACCGAAGATGCCTTCGATCCGCCTCCGGATTCCCCTGCCGTACAACCTTTCGCCCTGTTGCAGCAGCGGATCGGCAGGAAAAACCTCACCCGCAAGATTCTCAATGACGTGCCGGTGGTCATCCTCGCGTACGACTTGCTGGAATGGCAAGGCGAGGATTGGCGCAATCAGCCGCAAAACCGGCGGCGCAGTCAACTGGAGAAGGTAATCACCCAGGCCAACAATCCTCTGCTGCTCGCCTCGCCCTTATTGACCGGCGAAGACTGGTTCGACCTCGCCCGCCAGCGGGAAGCATCGCGCCGGCTCGGGGTCGAAGGCATGATGCTCAAGGCTCGGGACGCGCTCTACGGCGTCGGTCGCACCAAGGACATGGGGGTCTGGTGGAAATGGAAAGTCGACCCGTTCAGTGTCGACGCGGTGCTGATTTATGCGCAGCGCGGCCATGGCCGCCGCGCCAGTCTCTACAGCGATTACACGTTCGCCGTCTGGGACGCGCCACCCGACGCCAGCGAACGCGCGCTGGTGCCGTTTGCCAAGGCCTATTCAGGGTTGACCGATGAACAAATGCGCCAGGTCGACAACATCGTGCGCAGAACCACGGTAGAAAAATTCGGCCCGGTGATCAGCGTCAAGCCGAGCCTGGTGTTTGAACTGGGTTTCGAAGGCATCGCCTTGTCCAAACGGCACAAAAGCGGGATTGCGGTGCGGTTTCCGCGGATGCTGCGCTGGCGGCAGGACAAATCGGTCGAAGAGGCTGATCACCTGGGTACATTACAGGATCTGCTCGGCTGAACCGCTGTATGCGATCGCTGTGCAGAACCAGAAAAGTGCAGGCTTTTCACGACGCCCATTTTCGTGCACTAATCCCCTCCTGCAATTTCCCGAATACCTTTTAAACGCTTGTTCGGTACTCTGGTTCGGAAATTGCTACTTTCATTAGGGCTTACGCTTACCAGTAACAATAATTCTGCGCCACAAGCGCTCATATTGGTTCTTAGGGATTGAATAATGAAAAAAGCATTGCTGACCCTTTCTGCACTGGCGTTGTGCGTGGCAGCCGGTTCCGCGCTGGCAAAGGAATACAAGGAATTGCGTTTTGGTGTTGACCCTTCCTACGCGCCGTTCGAGTCGAAAGCGGCCGACGGCAGCCTGGTAGGCTTCGACATCGACCTGGGGAACGCGATCTGCGCTGAGCTGAAGGTCAAGTGCAAATGGGTCGAAAGCGACTTCGACGGCATGATTCCTGGCCTCAAGGCCAATAAATTCGACGGCGTGATCTCTTCGATGACCGTCACCCCGGCCCGCGAAAAAGTCATCGACTTCTCCAGCGAACTGTTCTCCGGTCCAACCGCCTACGTGTTCAAGAAAGGTTCCGGCCTGACCGAAGACGTCGCGTCGCTCAAGGGCAAGACCGTCGGCTACGAACAAGGCACCATCCAGGAAGCCTACGCCAAGGCTGTGCTGGATAAGGCCGGCGTGAAGACCCAGGCCTATCAGAACCAGGACCAGGTGTATTCCGACCTGACTTCCGGCCGTCTGGACGCCGCGATCCAGGACATGCTGCAAGCCGAACTGGGCTTCTTGAAGTCGCCAAAAGGTGAAGGCTACGAAGTCAGCAAGCCGGTTGACAGCGAACTGCTGCCCGCCAAGACGGCAATCGGCATTAAGAAAGGTAACACCGAGCTGAAAGCACTTTTGGATAAAGGTATCAAAGCGTTACACGATGATGGCACCTACGCCACTATTCAAAAGAAACACTTCGGCGATCTGAACCTGTACAGCGGCAAGTAATGCCCGGCGCCCATCTCGCGATGGGCGCTTTTTTCATCCGATCAGGTTGCTGATTTATGTTCGAAAACCTCTTAAACACACTGGGGCTCTCCGCCTTCAGCCTCAAGGGCTTTGGCCCGCTGCTGATGGAAGGCACCTGGATGACCATCAAGTTATCGGCGATGTCACTGCTGGTGGCCGTATTGCTCGGTCTACTCGGCGCCAGTGCCAAGCTGTCGAAAGTCAAACTGCTACGCCTGCTTGCACAGTGCTACACCACGCTGATTCGCGGGGTGCCAGACCTGGTGCTGATGCTGCTGATCTTCTACAGCCTGCAAACCTGGCTGACGTCGCTCACCGATTACATGGAATGGGAATACATCGAGATCAACCCGTTCAGCGCCGGGGTACTGACCCTGGGCTTCATTTACGGCGCCTACTTCACCGAAACCTTCCGCGGCGCGATCCTCGCCGTGCCTCGCGGGCAGGTCGAAGCAGCCACGGCCTACGGACTCAAGCGCGGCCAGCGGTTCCGTATCGTGGTGTTTCCGCAAATGATGCGTTATGCCCTGCCGGGTATCGGCAACAACTGGATGGTCATGCTCAAGGCCACTGCACTGGTGTCGATCATCGGCCTCGCCGACTTGGTCAAGGCGGCCCAGGATGCGGGTAAAAGCAGCTATCAGCTGTTCTACTTCCTGGTGCTCGCCGCCCTGATCTACCTGGCGATCACCAGCGCCTCCAACGTCATTCTGCGCTGGCTCGAACGCCGCTATGCCGCGGGTACCCGGGAGGCCGTGCGATGATCGAACTCCTGCAGGAATACTGGAAAGCCTTCCTCTACACCGACGGTCAGAACATCACCGGCCTGGCCATGACCCTGTGGTTGCTCAGTGCATCGATTTTCATCGGCTTCATCGTCTCGATTCCGTTGTCGATCGCCCGGGTTTCACCGCACTTCTACATTCGCTGGCCGGTGCAGTTCTACACCTACCTGTTTCGCGGCACGCCTTTGTATATCCAGCTGCTGATCTGCTACACCGGGATCTACAGCCTGGCCGCCGTGCGCGCGCAACCGCTGCTCGACAGCTTCTTTCGCGATGCGATGAACTGCACCATCCTGGCGTTCGCCCTGAACACCTGCGCCTACACCACGGAGATTTTCGCCGGGGCGATCCGCAGCATGGCCCACGGCGAAGTCGAAGCCGCCAAGGCCTACGGCCTGACAGGCTGGAAGCTGTATGCCTACGTGATCATGCCTTCGGCGCTGCGTCGCTCGTTGCCGTACTACAGCAACGAAGTGATCCTGATGCTGCACTCGACCACCGTGGCGTTCACTGCGACTATCCCGGACATCCTGAAAGTCGCTCGGGACGCCAACTCGGCGACCTTCCTGACCTTCCAGTCGTTCGGGATCGCCGCGCTGATCTACCTGACCGTCACCTTTGCGCTGGTCGGCCTGTTCCGCCTCGCCGAACGCCGATGGCTGGCCTTCCTCGGGCCGACTCACTAGGACCCCGCTTCGGGAAACACGACAAATGCGCCACCAGATACATGACTTGCTGGCCCCACTGCCGGGGACCGCACGACAGATCCACAGTTTTCACTTCGGGCCGCAACCGGCCAACGGCAAGATCTACATCCAGTCGTCCCTGCACGCCGATGAAATGCCCGGCATGCTGGTGGCGTGGCACCTCAAGCAACGCCTGGCGGAGTTGGAAGCCGCCGGCCGGCTGCGCAGTGAAATCGTCCTGGTGCCCGTGGCCAACCCGCCGGGCCTGGAGCAAGTGTTGATGGATGTACCGCTGGGGCGCTATGAGCTCGAAAGTGGGCAGAACTTCAACCGCTGGTTCATCGATTTGAGCGAAGAGGTGGGCAACGCGATCGAAGGCCAACTCGGCGACGACCCGCAGCGCAACCTCGAACTGATCCGCAACAACCTGCGCCAGGTATTGGCGCGGCAGACCGCCAGCACCCAGCTGCAATCCCAGCGCCTGACCCTGCAACGGCTGGCCTGCGATGCCGACATGGTGCTGGACCTGCATTGTGACTTCGAAGCAGTGGCGCACCTGTACACCACGCCCGAAGCCTGGCCACAGGTCGAGCCGCTGGCTCGCTACATCGGTTCCGAAGCCAGCCTGTTGGCCACCGACTCCGGTGGCCAGTCGTTCGATGAATGCTTCACGCTGCTCTGGTGGCAATTGAAGGAGCGCTTCGGCGAGCACTTCGATATTCCGCCGGGGAGCTTTTCGGTCACCGTCGAGCTGCGCGGCCAGGGCGACGTCAACCACCCGCTGGCCAGCCAGGACAGCCAGGCGCTGATCGACTATCTGATTCATTTCGGCGCGATTGCCGGTGAGTCGGCGCCATTGCCCGACCTGCCCTACCCGGCCACCCCCCTGGCCGGAGTGGAACCCGTGGCGACGCCTGTTGGCGGGCTGCTGGTGTTCAGTGCGCTGCCGGGGCAATACCTGGAAGCCGGGCAACTGATCGCCGAAATCATTGACCCCATCAGCGACCGTGTCACGCCTGTCCATTGCACTGCCGCCGGCCTGATGTACGCCCGCTCGCTGCGCCGCATGGCCACCGCCGGCATGGTGATCGCCCACGTCGCGGGCGCCGAAGCCTATCGCAGCGGCTACCTACTTTCGCCTTGAGGATGCATGCTCCATGTACAAACTGACCATTGAAGGCCTGCATAAAAGCTATGGCGATCATGAGGTGCTCAAGGGCGTGTCGCTCAAGGCCAACACGGGCGATGTCATCAGCCTGATCGGTGCCAGCGGCTCCGGAAAAAGTACCTTCCTGCGCTGCATCAACTTCCTCGAACAGCCCAACGATGGGGCCATGAGCCTCGACGGCCAGGCAATTCGCATGATCAAGGATCGTCATGGCATGCACGTGGCCGATGCCGATGAACTGCAAAGAATTCGCACCCGCCTGGCCATGGTGTTCCAGCATTTCAACTTGTGGAGCCACATGACGGTGCTGGAAAACATCACCATGGCCCCGCGCCGGGTGCTGGGCTGCAGCAAGCAGGAAGCCGAAGATCGCGCCCGACGTTACCTCGACAAGGTCGGGCTGGCAGCACGCGTAGCGGATCAATACCCGGCATTCCTTTCCGGTGGCCAGCAACAACGGGTGGCGATTGCTCGCGCGTTGGCCATGGAACCGGAAGTGATGCTGTTTGACGAACCGACCTCGGCGCTCGACCCGGAACTGGTGGGTGAAGTGCTCAAGGTGATCCAGGGCCTGGCCGAAGAAGGCCGGACCATGATCATGGTCACCCATGAAATGAGCTTCGCGCGCAAAGTATCGAGCCAGGTGTTGTTCCTGCACCAGGGCCTGGTGGAGGAAGAAGGCGCGCCGGAGGATGTGCTGGGCAACCCGAAGAGCGAGCGTCTGAAACAGTTCCTCAGCGGCAACTTGAAATAAGCGTTCAACCCTTGAAACGGGAGCCAGGCTGACTGGCTTCCGTCACTCAACTGGCTTCACGCTCAAGCCTGAAGCTGCCGTTTTCCACCTCGATGCCGTCGGCATCCAGGCCGCGGAAACTTCCGGCAAACTGTGCGTCGCCTCCCACCGTCAATTCAAGCGCGCCTCGATACAACTCCGCTTCCGAACTGCCCGTCACGTGAATGATCATCGGGGAGCGTTCACTCAATCCCAGATGAAACCTGCCGCTGTCGATACCCTGCGGCAGATAGAGATAAAACGCCTTGTCCAGACCATCGCTCGCGCCAAGGCAGTGCAAGCCTGGCTGTTCGAAATAGTCGAGCGTTGGCGCTGCCCGAAACGCGAGGAGCTTCCCACTCTCCGTGATCAAATCGGCGCGCAAATGCCCTGCACGAACTGACTTCATCTGAATGTTCCTTTTCATATTCATGGTCGACGGCTCGCTGTCGGCCCTGGCAAGACGCGGCAGGACGAACAGCGCAGCGATAAAACCACGGCCCATCGGCCAATAGGTTTCAACGACAAACACAGTTATTTCCGAATATGAGAACTGCTCGGCGAAGACCGCACGCATCAGTCATTAAACCTTTCGCGTTGCGCCGTGGTCAGTCAAAGAACACTCTCAGAGCGCACGCCGCCGGTATGGGAACCACCACCGACTTCGCCAAACGCTGGTTCACCGCTCGCGGCTGGAAGCCGTTCACCTTTCAGAAACAGGTGTGGGCAGCCGTCAAACAAGGACAATCCGGTCTGCTGCACGCCAGCACCGGCGCCGGCAAAACCTATGCGGTCTGGTTCGGCGTGCTCAATCGCTTCGCACGCTCTGCACCTGCGGTTGAAACACCACGCAAACGAAAACCCGTAGTCGATCCCTTGACCGTTCTCTGGATAACCCCGATGCGCGCCCTGGCTGCCGACACCGCCCGTGCACTGCAGGCGCCGCTGCTCGACTTGCAGATCCCCTGGAACGTCGGCCTGCGCACGGGTGATACCAGCAGCAGCGAACGTGCACGCCAGAGCCGACGCTTGCCTACCGCGCTGATCACCACCCCGGAAAGCCTGACGTTGATGCTCGCCCGAGCGGATGCACACACAGCACTCTCGACCTTGCGCATGGTCGTGGTCGACGAATGGCACGAATTGCTCGGCAACAAGCGCGGCGTGCAACTGCAACTTGCGCTCGCCCGCCTGCGCCGCTGGAACCCGCAATTGATCGTGTGGGGCGTTTCCGCGACGCTGGGCAATCAGGACCACGCCGAGCAGGTATTAATCCCACAGGGCGGCGGTATCAACGTTCAAGGCCCGACGGATAAAAAACTGCAGGTTGATACGCTGCTGCCGCCCGCGATCGAGCGCTTTCCATGGGCCGGACATATCGGCCTGAAAATGTTGCCGCAGGTCGTCGCGCAACTGGATGACAGCGCCAGCAGCCTGGTTTTCACCAATACGCGTGCGCAATCGGAAATCTGGTATCAAGCGTTGCTTGAAGCCCGACCGGACTGGGCGGGGGTGATCGCGTTGCATCACAGTTCGCTGTCCCGTGAAACCCGTGACTGGGTGGAGCGTGCCCTCAAGGAAGGTCACCTCAAAGCCGTGGTCTGCACCTCCAGCCTGGATCTGGGCGTGGATTTCCTGCCAGTGGAACGGGTGCTGCAAATTGGCTCGGCCAAAGGCGTGGCCAGCCTGATGCAGCGCGCCGGGCGTTCCGGGCATGCGCCGGGACGCGTTTCCCGGGTGACGCTGGTGCCGACGCACAGCCTGGAGCTGATCGAAGCCGTAGCGGCACAGGATGCAGTGGCGCAGCGACGGATCGAACCTCGAATATCACCGCATAAACCCTTGGATGTGCTGGTCCAGCATCTGGTCAGCATGGCACTGGGTGGCGGTTTTGTGCCCGATCAGTTGTTTGATGAGGTACGCACCACCTGGGCTTATCGTGATCTCACTGAGGCGGATTGGACCTGGGCGCTGGCTTTCGTACGTCACGGCGGGCTTTCCCTGACAGCCTATCCGGATTACCGCCGGGTCGAGCCGGATGAACAGGGAATCTGGCGTGTACCCGATGCACGATTGGCCCGCCGCCATCGCATGAGCATCGGCACGATTGTCAGCGATGCGAGCATTCAGTTGAAATTCTGGAGCAAGGGCGGCGGCGGCAAACAACTGGGCAGTGTTGAAGAAGGTTTCATCGCGCGACTCAAGCCGGGCGATGGCTTTCTGTTTGCCGGGCGGCTGCTGGAGTTGGTACGCGTGGAAAACATGACCGCCTATGTCAAACGCAGCACCGTAAAGAAAGCCGCGGTGCCGCGGTGGAATGGCGGTCGCATGCCCCTCTCCAATGAGCTGGCGCAAGCGGTGGTCACGCGCTTTAGTGAGGCGGCGCGCGGCGAGTTCAGCGGCCCGCAAATGCAGGCATTGCGCCCGCTGCTGGAGGTACAGCAACGCTGGTCTGGCTTGCCAACGTCGCAATCGTTGCTGGCCGAGGCGTTGAAGTCCCGTGAGGGCTGGCATCTATTCCTGTATCCCTTCGCCGGCCGTCAGGTGCATCTGGGCCTGGGCAGCTTGCTGGCGTGGCGAGTCAGTCAGCAGCAGGCCGTGACGTTTTCCATCGCGGTCAATGATTACGGGCTGGAATTGCTGAGCGCCACCCCGGTGGACTGGGTGCAAGCCCTGAGTCCTGACTTGTTGAGCCCAGACAATCTGCTCAGGGACGTACTCGCCAGCCTGAATGCCGGAGAGCTGGCCTTGCGGCGCTTTCGGGAAATCGCCCGGATCGCCGGACTGGTGTTCGCCGGTTACCCCGGTGCAGCCAAGAGCACGCGCCAGGTTCAAGCCTCGAGCGGGTTGTTTTTCGAAGTGTTCAAACAGTACGACGCGGGCAATTTGCTATTGGCCCAGGCCGGAGAAGAAGTCCTGCGCGAGGAACTGGATATTCATCGCCTGGAACAGACGTTGGCGCACATCAGTCAGCTACGTCTCGACCTGCATCAAGTCAAACGTCCTACACCCCTCGGGTTTCCGCTGCTGGTGGAACGTATGAGAGAGAGCATGAGTTCAGAAAAACTCGCCGACCGCATCCGACGCATGGTCAGCGACCTTGAGATAACAGCCGGAACAGGGAAAGCCTGATGAGTACGCCCTACCCCGTGCGACTGGCCGGCGAAGAGCTTTGGCTGCTGCCGGAAAAAGCCCTCTACTGGCCTGCTCAGCAAGCGTTGTTGATCGCTGACGTGCACTTCGGCAAGGCCGCCGCTTACCGAAGCCTTGGCCAACCAGTCCCCCAAGGTACCACCCGCCGCAACATCGCCGTGCTTGACGAACTGCTGGCCACATTGCCCTGCCGACAGCTGATTTTCCTAGGCGATTTTCTTCACGGACCGGGTTCCCATGCCAGCGCCACGCTGCAAGCATTGATTGACTGGCGAACACGCAATGCCAAGCTGGCCATGACGCTGATTCGCGGCAACCATGACAAGCGTGCCGGGGACCCGCCGGCCTCGCTGAACATTCGAGTGGTGCCTGAGCCGTTGCTGCTGGGGCCGTTCGCTTTGCAGCACGAACCCCAGCCGCATGCGGATCGACATGTACTCGCCGGTCACGTGCATCCAGTTTATCGACTCAACGGTCGGGGTCGGCAGAGCCTGCGGCTGCCATGTTTCAGACTGGGCGGGGACATCAGCCTGCTACCGGCCTTCGGGGCGTTTACCGGAGGTTATCTGGTGGAACAGGACGACGACTGTAGGATTTTCGTCATCGGCGACGACGAAATCTGGCCGGTGTCCCTGTAGGAGCGAGCCTGCTCGCGATGGAAGTTAACGTTAATGCGGGCTTTCTGGAAAACTCAGCGCCCTCACGTTCTTCGCGAGCATGCTCGCTCCTACAGAAGAAGGCAGCGGGTCTCAGACAACTGGCGCGGGAGGTGGCTCATCCGGCAGGGTCGGCTCACCGGGTTCGCTCGGTTGTTCATTGGGCGTATCAGGATCAGGTTGGCCGGGGATGCCCCCCGCCATGCTGACGGGCGGATGTGCCAACAAGGACCAGGCCAGGACGCCAACCTGATTGGGCTCAAGCCTTGCCAGTTCGGCACTTATACGCGGATCGATCTTCATAAAGCACTCCTGGGCGATGGCCCGATCCGCCTTACGCGAATCGGAACAGTACATTCCATAGAGTGTACGCTCGCCCAGGAATTCCCAAGGTTCGTCGGACGGCTGACTCAGGTGCGTGGCAGGGTGACGCCACGTTGGCCCTGATACTTGCCGCCACGGTCCTTGTAGGAGACTTCGCACTCTTCGTCAGATTCGAGGAACAGCATCTGCGCGACGCCTTCGTTCGCGTAGATCTTCGCTGGCAGGTTGGTCGTGTTGGAGAACTCCAGGGTCACGTGACCTTCCCACTCAGGCTCGAGCGGCGTGACGTTGACGATGATGCCACAGCGCGCGTAGGTGCTTTTACCCAGGCAAATGGTCAATACATTACGCGGGATGCGGAAGTACTCGACGGTGCTGGCCAAGGCGAAGGAGTTCGGCGGAATAATGCACACGTCGCTATGGATGTCGACGAAGCTGCCGGCATCGAAGTTTTTCGGGTCGACGATCGCCGAGTTGATGTTGGTGAACACCTTGAAGTGATTGGTGCAACGCACATCGTAGCCGTAGCTGGACACGCCGTAGGAGATCACGCGGCTGTCATCGCTGCCGCGCATCTGGCGCTCGACGAAAGGCTCGATCATGCCGTGTTCCTGCGCCATGCGGCGAATCCACTTGTCCGATTTGATGCTCATGGCGGGTGTCCTGAATAGCGAGGTCGAAAAAATCTGTCCGGCATCTTACCGGGCGCGCCGCCGGGTTCAAAGTCCGCGCTGCAATTCTCGCCAAACAGCCAGGAATTACCTGTAATGGCGACGAAGCGTCACACCGTCGATCCTTAAAACAGATAAACCTTCGCAAGAAGCATTGGCACGTTCCGGAAAAAGGGTTAAGGTGGCGCCACTGTGCTGCTTGTGTCACTGAGAATCTCTACACGATATGTTGAATTTCGATCCAACCATCTACAAGAATTTTTCCTGCTCTTTGCACTCAGTCTCGGCCAGGGTTCTTCCTGAGTCGCAGTTATCTTTGTTCAAGGAGTTACACCATGTCTAATCGCCAAACCGGTACCGTTAAGTGGTTCAACGATGAAAAAGGCTTCGGCTTCATCACTCCACAATCCGGTGACGACCTGTTCGTTCACTTCAAAGCTATCCAATCCGACGGCTTCAAAAGCCTGAAAGAAGGCCAACAGGTTTCTTTCATCGCTACCCGCGGTCAGAAAGGCATGCAAGCTGAAGAAGTTCAAGTTATCTAACTTGTACTTGCTTTAGTAAAAGGCCCCGCTCTCAAAAGCGGGGCTTTTTTGTGCCTGCAGGTTTTTCGCAGGCCAAAAAAGATCGCAGCCTGCGGCAACTCCTACCGGATGTACATCAATCCTCTGAGCTTCCGCAGGCTGCGATCTTTATGCGTCTTACCAGGTCACGCCAAATCCTGCCGTGTAGCGGGTCTTGTCCAGATCGGCATCGTCAGTTCCGTCGATAATATCTCGCTCGGCCTTGAGGTTTAGCGACGCCCAGTCCGTAACCTTGTAACGCAGGCCCATCTCGGCATCCAGTGCATACTCAGCCACGCCCGACAACGGCTTGCCCACCTCGCCATTGGTGAAGAACTCCACTTTCTTGCCAATCAGGTAACGGTTGTAGTCCCACTTCATCGCGACAGAGTAGAAGTTTTCCTTGCTGCCATCGCTGAATTGGTAATCAGTGCGGTTGATCAGAGAGCCCAGGGAGAATGCCCCCAGCTCGTTATCCCAAAATTGATAACCTGGACCGGTACCGACAGTACGCTGGCGGGAGAGGTCTTCGACCTTGTCACGCTTGTACACCAGGCGACCTTGCCAGAACCATTTTTCCGTCAGGAAACGGTCTAGCGAGTATTCTCCCCGCCAATTGTCCGTAGTCACCACGTCATCCTGGAATTCTCGGTTGTACTCGCCTTCCGCAATATGCCTCCATCGACCATGGCGCGCCGTCGTCTTGAAGTCGATGTCGTAGTCGTCGGTATCCTTGTCTGCCCGCTGATAATCCAGCGCCGCATCGATATTGCCTTTCCACACCAGATCCTCGACCACAGGCTTGGGCTTGAGGATTTGCTGGACGCTCGCCAGCTCAACAGTCTTGGGCGCCTCGCCGTTTTCCAGGGTTACCTTGCCATCTTCCGCCGCGTGCAGCGACTTGGCCTTCTCGCCGGTGTAGGCGTCCTGCTTGACCAGCAGCTCCTGATCGCTTTCCAGGGTCTTGACCTGTTTCCAGTCGATCGGCACGGCACCGGCGTACTCCGTCTGGACCAACAGCTTGCCACCGTCGAACAGGATGATCTTGCCGCTCAGCTTGTCACCGTTCTTCAACCAGACGGTGTCCGCGAGCAAGGGAGTGGAAGCACTGACGACAGCGAGGCATAGCAAGGTTCTGGACAACATAAGCAAATACAGGCTCAGGTTCGCGAAAAAAAGTCGGCATTATCCTCAGGAATAAGACCCTAGCAAGGAGTGACCCAACTTTTTCTATTGAGTTCATTTCTCAACTGGCAATCCAGCATTTACTCTACAGACGGTACTGCGAACGACTTCAGGAACTGCGAACGTGATCGAGCTGACCGAAAAACCCGAGAGTGCCGCGCAAATCCGACGCACGGCGCTGTACCTGACGCTCGCGCAAGTACCCGAAGGCAAGGTCGTGAGTTATGGTCAACTCGCCGAACTGGCGGGACTGGGACGCGCCGCTCGCTGGGTCGGCAGGACATTGAGTCAATTGCCCGGCGACAGCAAATTGCCCTGGCACCGCGTACTCGGTGCCGGCGGGCGCCTGAGCCTGCCCGTAGGCAGCCCATCCGGGGACGAACAGCGCGCGCGACTGCGCATGGAGGGCATCAGTATCCAGAACAATCGTGTTGATATTCAGCGTCATGGGTGGCGCCCGGTAGAGCACAGCGGTTAGAGTGCGCGCTTTGTTTCCGTATTTCTTGAGGCAGACTCCAGCCCATGCCCCGTAAAACCTGGCGCGCCGCGCTTGCTGCCTATGCCAGCCCTTCGACGCTCGTACTGTTATTGCTGGGTTTCGCCGCCGGCTTGCCCTACATGCTGGTGTTCTCGACGCTTTCGGTCTGGTTGCGTGAAGCCGGTGTGGCGCGCGAAACCATCGGTTATGCAAGCTTGATCGGACTGGCATATGCCTTCAAATGGGTCTGGTCCCCCCTGCTCGACCAATGGCGCCTGCCGTTGCTCGGCAAACTCGGCCGACGACGTTCCTGGCTGGTGTTGTCGCAAGCACTGGTCATTCTTGGCCTGGTCGGGATGGGCTTCTGTGACCCGCAAAAGCATTTGTCCTGGCTGATCGCCATCGCAGTGGTCGTCGCCTTCGCCTCGGCGACGCAAGACATTGCAGTGGACGCCTACCGACTGGAAATCGCCGAAGACAGTCGCCAGGCAGCGCTCGCCGCCAGCTATATGTCCGGCTATCGCATAGCAGCACTGCTGGCCACGGCCGGCGCGCTGTTCTTCGCCGAGGGCTTCGGTTCAACCGGCTTCAACTACAAGCATTCGGCATGGGCTGGCACTTACCTGCTGTTCGGCGCCTTGATGGTGCCGGCGTTGCTCACCTCGCTGTTCATGCGTGAACCTGCGGTGCCTCTGCGCACGCAATTGCAGGCCGGGCGCTACAGCTTTGTGCATCAACTGGCCTCGGTTTTCGTCCTGATCGTACTGCTGGTGTCCGTGCCGGCCATGTTTACGCAGCTCTATAACACCGACTTTGCCAGCGTGCTGTTCGAAGGCGTGAGCCTGCTCGACCTGCTGCTCGAAGACCGCGCGCTCCTGCGCGCGATCCTCTACACCACACTCACCGCCCTGTGCCTGTCGGCCATGGGCCGTCGCGGCCTGGCCCCCGTGCTGACGCCGGTCAACGACTTCATTCTGCGTTATCGCTGGCAAGCGCTGCTGCTGCTGGGGCTGATCGCCACCTACCGGATGTCCGATACGGTGATGGGCGTGATGGCGAACGTGTTCTACATCGACCAGGGTTTCACCAAGGACCAGATCGCCAGCGTCAGCAAGATCTTCGGCCTGATCATGACCTTGGTGGGCGCCGGCATGGGCGGCCTGCTGATCGTGCGCTTTGGCATCTTGCCGATCCTGTTCATTGGTGGTGTCGCGTCGGCGGGCACCAATATATTGTTCCTGTTGCTCGCCGACATGGGCGCCAACCTCAACATGCTGGTCCTCACCATCTCCCTGGACAACTTCAGTTCAGGCCTGGCGACCTCGGCGTTCGTTGCCTACCTGTCGAGCCTGACCAACCTCAAGTTCTCCGCCACCCAATACGCTCTGCTCAGCTCGATCATGCTCTTGCTGCCGCGCCTGATCGGCGGCTATTCAGGCGTCATGGTAGAGAAGTTCGGCTATCACAACTTCTTCCTGATCACCGCCCTGCTCGGGGTTCCGACGCTCCTGCTGATCGCCTTGCACTGGTTCCAGGAGAACCGTCGCGCCGGTCCGACACCGAAACCGGAGCCGGCGCCTACCCAGATCATGGAAGAATCGTAGGGAACACGCGCAGAAATCCTACAGAGGACGGGGTCAATCCCGTCCTCCTGCCACCGCACCGACCGCACGCCTGTACGGCAGCGGAACTCGCCCGTACAATGCTCCGTCATTTCTCGTCATCAGCAATCGATAACGGCCAACCATGCGCACCAGTCAATTTTTGCTTGCCACACAGAAAGAAACGCCTTCCGACGCGGTCGTGATCAGCCATCAGCTGATGCTGCGCGCCGGCATGATCCGCAAACTCGCCTCGGGCCTGTATACCTGGCTGCCGATGGGCTTGCGAGTGATGCGCAAGGTCGAAGCCGTCGTTCGCGAAGAAATGAACGCCGCCGGCTCGCTCGAAGTGTTGATGCCGAGCACTCAACCGGCTGAGCTGTGGCAGGAATCCGGGCGCTGGGAAGAGTACGGCCCTGAATTGCTGCGCTTCAAGGATCGCCACGGTCGCGATTTCTGCGCCGGCCCGACTCACGAGGAAGTCATCACCGACCTGATGCGCAACGAGTTGAGCAGCTACAAGCAGCTGCCAATCAACCTGTATCAGATCCAGACCAAATTCCGTGATGAGATCCGTCCGCGCTTCGGCTTGATGCGCGGTCGCGAATTCATCATGAAGGACGCCTACTCGTTCCACGCCGACCAGCCATCGCTGCAGGTCACGTACGACCGCATGCATCAGGCGTATTGCAACGTATTTACCCGCCTGGGCCTGAAGTTCCGCCCGGTTGAGGCCGATAACGGCTCCATCGGCGGCGCCGGCTCCCACGAGTTCCACGTACTGGCCGAGTCCGGCGAAGACGATATCGTCTTCAGCAACGGTTCCGACTACGCGGCGAACATCGAGAAAGCCGAAGCCGTGCCGCGTGAGACTTCCCGTCCGGCACCGGCTGAAGAGCTGCGTCTGGTCGACACGCCAGAGACCAAGACCATTGCCGCGCTGGTGGAAAAATTCAATCTGCCGATTGAAAAGACCATCAAGACCCTGGTGGTGCACGCTGAAGAGAAAGGCAAGCTGATTGCCCTGATCATCCGTGGCGACCACGAGCTGAACGAAATCAAGGCCGCCAACCAGCCTGGCGTCGCCAGCCCGCTGGTCATGGCTTCCGAAGCGGAACTGCGCGACGCCATTGGTGCCGGCGCCGGTTCCCTGGGCCCGCTGAACCTGCCGCTGCCAATCATCATCGACCGTTCCGTCGAGCTGATGAGCGACTTCGGCATCGGTGCCAACATCGACGACAAGCACTACTTCGGTGTGAACTGGGAACGCGACCTGCCCGTGCCGACCGTGGCCGACTTGCGTAACGTGGTCAGCGGCGACCCAAGCCCGGACGGCAAGGGCACCCTGGAAATCAAGCGCGGCATCGAAGTCGGGCACATCTTCCAGCTGGGCAACAAGTACAGCAAGGCGATGAAGTGCGAAGTACTGGGGGAAAACGGCAAGCCGGTCACCCTGGAAATGGGCTGCTACGGCATCGGCGTTTCCCGCGTGGTTGCGGCTGCCATCGAGCAGAACAACGACGACAAGGGCATCATCTGGAGCGACACCCTGGCACCCTTCCAGGTTGCCCTGGTACCCCTGCGCTACGAAACCGACCTGGTTCGCGAAGCCACCGACAAGCTGTATGCAGAACTGACTGCGGCAGGCTTTGAAGTGTTGCTGGACGACCGCGACAAGAAAACCAGCCCGGGCATCAAGTTCGCGGACATGGAGCTGATCGGCATTCCTCACCGGATCGTGGTCAGTGACCGCGGCCTTGCCGAAGGCAACCTGGAATACAAGAGCCGTACCGAGGCCGAGCCGCAAGCGCTGCCGGTCGCCGACGTGCTGCCTTTCCTTCAGGCCCGTATCCGCCGCTGAAACCAGATAGAGACGTCATGTTCAAGCGAAACACCTTAGGCCTCGGTGGTGCCGCCCTGTGCGGCACCCTGCTGGTCAGCGGCTGTGCCAATCACATGTCACAACGCAGCGAGCACGAGGAACGCATCGAGCGCAAACTGCTTGATCACAGCCTGCAGATCGATGTGGGTGAGCCCAAGGTGCTTGAGCTGCCTCAACGCCGGGTGAAAATCCACGAGCAGAAGACTTTCGAAGTCACCGAGTTCGAGGTTACCCGCCATTACGATCGCTACACGCCGTACCAACCCTGGCGGGAGGTCTATGAGATCCCGCTGGGCGCGGTCGCGGTGGTGGCCGGGGTCGGCGCCAATGTGGCCAACGTGTTTGCCCTGGGCAATCTGCCAGACAGCATGACCAGGGACTGGTTCAGCTACGGCTTCGCCGGGCTCAACCCGTTCATGAACGTGCAGTCCCATGGACGCGCCCAGCAGAACCTGGCGGGCATCGACGAAGTGCAACTCGACAAGCGCACGGAGTACTCGAGCCTGCCCTGGAGCGAGCGCCCGGTCGAAGTCAAGGCTGGCAAGGAAACCTTCCAGTTGAGCACCGACAAGAATGGCGTATTGCGCCTGAACCTGTTGGACAGCCCGTTCGCCGAACATGACCTCAATCACCTGAGCAAGCTGCAGATCAACGTCCAGGACGCCAAGGACGATGTGCACAGCGATTCGTCGCTGGCACTGAGCAACACCTTGCGCGGCAAGTTGCTCGAAGCCCACGGTTTGATTTACGACGACCTTGAAGATGACGAAGTGAGCCAGTGGGTTCACCGGGTCAAGCGCCTGTCGGAGCTGGGCCTGGAGGAAGAAGCCACCGAGCTTGAACAGAGCCTGATCGAACTGACTCGCAACGACCCGGAGCTGCAGACCGAATTCCTCAAGTCCTTGACCAAGGATGCCGGGCGGCTGGTGGCGGATCCGGGACCCAATTAAGGCCTTTTAAAAGATCGCAGCCTTCGGCAGCTCCTACAGGGGAACGCGCGCTCATGTAGGAGCTGCCGTAGGCTGCGATCTTTTGACTTTAAGGTTGTTAACGCTCAAACAACTCCATTTGCTCAAACCCGCCCCGCAAATCCTCCAGCCTCACCCCTACGCCCAACAACCGCACCGGCTTACCGCCACGGTTGAACGCCTGCGTCAGCAACAACTGATAACTGCCCAAATCCCGCCCCGCCCCCGCCTGCTCCAGCGTGGTCTGGGTGAAATCATGAAATTTCACTTTGACGAAGGGTTTGCCCGGCCGATAACTGCTGTCGATTCGCGCCATGCGGGATGCAAGGGTATCCAGCAGCTCCGGCAGTTTTTCCAGGCAACTGCGCAGGTCCGGCAAGTCAACGTCGTAGGTGTTTTCGACACTGATGGACTGGCGGCGACTGTCGTTATGGACCAAGCGATCATCGATCCCACGTGCCAGGCTCCAGAGTCGCTCGCCAAAGCTGCCGAATTCGCGCACCAAAGCCAACTTGTCCCACTCGCGTAGCTGTGAGCAGTCGACAATACCGAGCTTGCCCAGCCTTTCGGCAGTGACTTTACCGACCCCGTGCAGCTTGCTCACCGACAAGCCACTGACAAACGCCTCGACCTGATCCGGGGTGATCACAAATAACCCGTTGGGCTTTTTCCAGTCGCTGGCAATCTTGGCCAGAAACTTGTTGGGGGCCACGCCGGCGGAGACGGTGATATGCAACTGATTGGAGACACGCCGGCGAATGTCCTGGGCAATTCGCGTCGCACTGCCGCCAAAATGCGCGCTGTCCGACACATCGAGGTAAGCCTCGTCCAGGGAAAGCGGCTCAATGATCTCGGTGTAGTCGCGAAAGATCGTGTGAATTTCCCTGGACGCTTCTCTATAGGCGTCCATTCGTGGCTTGACGATCGTCAGGTCCGGACACAGCTTCAATGCGTGCCCCGAAGACATGGCTGAGCGCACGCCATAAGCCCGGGCTTCATAGTTGCAGGTGGCGATCACCCCGCGCCGGTCCGCCGACCCGCCGACCGCCAGGGGCTTTCCAGCCAAGCGCGGGTCGTCCCGCATCTCGATGGCGGCGTAAAAGCAATCACAATCGACGTGGATGATTTTTCGCTGGGTCATTTCAACGCGGTGTTCATGGAGTAGAAATAGCGTCACGCGATGTAGGAAAAACAGTATCTCACTGACAACTGTATATAGCACCAGTACCTTGACGGTTCTTTTCAGTCGTAGGCGAACCACCATAAATTTATTTTCTCAATCGAAAAGTCACCTCTAATAGAGCCGCAGGCCTTGCCAGGCCTGCCTCTCAGGCCGATCGAGTGCCCCGATTTGCAGCTAAGCGATTGAACAGGAACAGGTTTTATCAAAATTGCAGGTTGACACCCCCGCGCATTTCTATAGAATTGCCAACACAGACGCGGGATGGAGCAGTCTGGTAGCTCGTCGGGCTCATAACCCGAAGGTCGTCGGTTCAAATCCGGCTCCCGCAACCAAACATCAAAAAAGGCTACTCGAAAGAGTGGCCTTTTTTGTGCGCGTCAGTTTTGTCCTAAGGCCCCCTCTCCCCCCTCATGGCCGCCTAGAGCACGTGGACAAGAGAAATCGTTGTGATTCCGAAACTTACGCCCCTGCGCCTGCTGTTTTGCCCTTTCTCACACTTATTTGATTCATTTCTGGATTAACGGTTGACACCCCAGCGATTCTCTATAGAATGCCGCCACACAGACGCGGGATGGAGCAGTCTGGTAGCTCGTCGGGCTCATAACCCGAAGGTCGTCGGTTCAAATCCGGCTCCC